>SLLJ01000401.1 GCA_007134165.1 Nitriliruptoraceae bacterium
CCCACTGGCGATCTGGCGTACCCAGGCGGACACCCATGACCGCCTGGGTACGCCGCGTCCTCCACGCTGGATCATCTGGCGTATCCAGGCGGACACCCATGACCGCCTGGGTACGCCGCGTCCCCGACCAGCATCGTCCCCGCCACCCGCCGGCCGGCGAGCGCCCAGGTGGTGGCGCCCTGCGCACGCGAGCGCTTGCGCGGAGGCGCCCTGCGCACGCGAGCGCTTGCGCGGAGGCGCACTGCGCACGCGAGCGCTTCCGCGGAAGCGCCCTGGAGCGTTGTGCCCACCGGTTGCTGCGTCGACACCGCACGAGCCGTCGCTGGCTGCGCGGTCCCGGCGCAGCCTGGCGGATCAGCCCGGGGAATCCCCGGCCCGCACCTGCCGAGGTGGTCTCCCAAACCGGACCGCTCGCCGGCGGTCCCCGCTCGGGCGCGTGCTAGCGTGCCGAGTCGGAGCGCCGGGCGCCGGCCCTCCGCCACCGTCCTTTAACGACCGGTCCTGCGAGGCCGGGAAGGAGGTCCGATCATGTCCGATCCTGCCCGCCGCGCCCTGCTCGGCGCCGACGACGTCAGCCGGGCGCTGCGCCGTCTGGCCCACGAGTTGCTCGAGGCCAACCACGGGGCCGAGGATCTCGTGCTGCTCGGCATCCAGACCCGCGGGGTCCCGCTGGCCCACCGGCTGGCCGCGATGATCCGCGACATCGAGGGCGTCGAGGTCCCGGCTGGGGCACTGGACGTCACCCTCTACCGCGACGACCTGACCCGCCGCGGCCCGCTGCCGCTGGGCGAGACCCGGGTCGATGCCGACATCGACGGGCGCACCGTGGTGCTGGTCGACGATGTGCTGTTCACCGGGCGCAGCGTGCGTGCCGCGATGGAGGCGGTGTTCGAACTCGGCCGCCCGGCCCGAATCCGGCTGGTGGTGCTCATCGACCGCGGGCACCGGGAGCTACCGCTGCGTGCCGACCACGTCGGCAAGAACCTGCCCACCGCCCGCACCGACCGCATCCGGGTGCTGGTCGCCGAGGTCGACGGCGAGGATGCCGTGATCACCGAGGAGCGCCGCGCATGAGCCTCACCGACCTGATCTCCATCGAGGACCTCACCGCCGACGAGGTCCGCCTGGTGCTCGACACCGCCGAGCAGCTCAAGCCGATCGCCGAACGGCGCCGCAAGTCGGTCCCGACCCTGCGCGGCAAGGTGGTGTGCAACCTCTTCCTCGAGGACTCGACCCGTACCCGCATCAGCTTCGACGTGGCCGCGAAGCGGCTGTCGGCCGAGGTCATCAGCTTCTCGGCCAAGGGTTCGTCGGTGTCCAAGGGCGAGTCGTTCAAGGACACCGCGCTGACGCTGGACGCCATGGGGGTGGACTGCGTGGTGATCCGCTCGCACTCCTCGGGCGCTCCCCTGCAGCTCTCGCGCTACCTCGACGTCCCGATCCTCAACGCCGGCGACGGCTGGCACCAGCACCCGACCCAGGCGCTGCTCGACGTGTTCACGATGCGCGAGCACCTCGGCGACCTCGCCGGGCGGCGGGTGGTGATCGTCGGCGACGTGCTGCACTCCCGGGTCGCGCGCAGCGAGGTGCAGGCGCTGGTGCTGCTCGGCGCCGAGGTGGTGCTGGTCGCCCCGCCCACGCTGCTGCCCCCCGCGGTCGAACGATGGGGGGCACGGGTCGCGCCGAACCTGGCCGAGGTGCTGCCGGGCGCCGACGTGGTCTACCTGCTCAGGGTGCAGCGCGAGCGGATGCACCGGGCGTTCTTCCCGACCACCCGCGAGTACTCGCGGCGCTGGGGGGTGGACGCCGCCCGGCTCGCGCTGCTCCCCGAACATGCGCTGGTGATGCACCCCGGACCGATGAACCGGGGGGTGGAGATCACCGGGGACGTCGCCGACTCATCGCGTTCGGTGATCACCGAACAGGTCACCAACGGCATCGCGGTGCGCATGGCGGTGCTCTACCTGCTGCTGGCCAGCCGCAGCCCCGAGGAGGTGGACGCATGAGCGCGCTGCTGATCACCGGCGGTCGGGTGCTCGACCCGGCCAGCGGCACCGACGCCGTCGCAGACGTACTGGTCCGTGACGACACGATCGTCGAGGTGGCGCCCGCCATCGACCTCGGTGCCGAGCGCGACCGGCTGCCCGACGGCAGCGAGGTCGAGTTCATCGATGCCGCCGGCCGGTGGGTCACGCCCGGCTTCGTGGACCTGCACACCCACCTGCGCGAGCCCGGCTTCGAGACCGCCGAGGACATCGCCACCGGCTCCGCGGCCGGGGTGGCCGGCGGCTACACCGCGCTGTGCGCCATGGCCAACACCGACCCGGTCTGCGACACCGCGGTGGTCGCCGAGTTGGTCTGGCGCCGCGGCCGCGAGGTCGGGCTGGTCGACGTGCTGCCGGTGGGTGCGATCACCAAGGGCCTCAAGGGCGAGCAGTTGGCCGAGTACGGCGAGTTGGTGGACTGCGCCGCCCAGGTCGACGCGTTCTCCGACGACGGCATCCCGGTCTCCGACGCTTTGGTGATGCGCCGCGCGCTGCAGTACGCGACCGCGTTCGACGCGGTGCTGTGCAACCACAGCGAGGACCCCGACCTCACCGCGGATGCGCAGATGAACGAAGGCGAGCTCTCCTCACTGCTGGGGCTGCCCGGCTGGCCGCGGGAGGCCGAGGAGATCATGATCGC
>SLLJ01000202.1 GCA_007134165.1 Nitriliruptoraceae bacterium
ATCTCACGCATGACCGACAGCATCCCACGCCCCTGCGACATCCCGTCCACACCACCGCCCACGACAGACCAAGACCGCCGCCTACAGGTGATGAACCAACCCCCAGCAGCTCACGACCCCTCAGCGGGTCGACTGCGGCTCACCGCGCGGTGGGGCCGGCCGGGTCAGCCGGCCCGGCCGGTCGCGCCGGGTGGTGGACCCGATGACCCGTCCGCTCCAGCGCCTCGCAAGCAGCGGCGAGCCCCTCCTGCGGCACGAGCAGCCAGTCGGTGTCGTGCGTGGAGATCACGAAGATGGCGACCCCGGCCCCGGCAATCGCCCCCGACAGCGACGCCAGGACCCCGGTGAGGTGGAAGGCCAGCGGGCCGCGCACCGACATCGCCCGCCAGCCCGATTCCGCGGCCACCCCAGCTGGAAGCTGGGCCTGCGGCAGCACCAGGGACAGCTCGTCGGCCGTACCGGTGATCGAGACCAGCGGCCGCGCCGACAGGTCAACCCAGTTCGGAACGGGCTCGTCAGCCGGCAACCGACACACCGCGAGCAGGGTGTCATGGACGTCGAGTTGCATGATCGCGTCTCCGGTTCGAGCCCGCAGCCTACGACGGCTGCTCGCTCCGACCTCCCCCACGGCCCAGGGACTCTCCCGACCACGAGTAGCATCGTGTGCGGCGAGAGGGTGGGGCGCAGGTGCCGCTGATCGGGATGATGACGGGTGGTCCGCCGCCATGAGGGCGAGCCTGGTCGGTCACTCGTTGGACCGTCCGGTACTCGATGGGCTGCGGGCCGTGCTCGATGATCCCGAAGAGGCGGTGCTGTGCTCGGCGTTCGTCCGCCGTGCGGGCGTGCACCTGGTCGAACCCCAGCTCACCGTGCTGGCGGACCGGGCCAAGCTGGTCGCCACCTCGGTGTTCGGGGGAGCCTCGACCCGCACCGCCCTCGCCGCCGTCGCGGCCACCGAGGTCCGTATCCGGATCGCGAACCCGCCGCGCGGCACCTTCCACCCCAAGCTCTACGTCGGGCGCTTCGGGAGCACCACCCGGGCGCTGGTCGGCTCGGCGAACCTCACCGGCGGGCTGGTCACCAACGTCGAGACCGCGGTCCTGCTCGAAGGCCCATCCACCGAACCCGTCCTCCGCGACGCCTGGGACACCGCCCGCACCTACTGGTCGATGGATGCCGCCGGCAGGTGGCAGCCCGAAGCCGCGGAGACCGCCGACGAGGTCTTCGCCGATCCGCTGTTCACCGCGCTGACCCGGGAGGTCGCCCGTGAGCCGGTGTTCCTGACCATCACCCGGGGGCATGAGAACCTGGTGACCGAGGTGGTCCGCGACGGACTGTGGATCCAGACCGCGGCGTCGGTGGCCAAGGGGCACGGCGCGCAGTTCGTGCCGGCATGGATGCTGACGCTGGCCTGGGAGTACCTGCTCGCCCACGGCCGGCTCACCAACCGGTTTCTGCTGGCCACCGACGGACTCAACGTCAAGCGCTCCTCGGCAGTGTGCGCCATCCTCGCTCGACTCCCCGGCGTGCGGGTCACCTCGAAACACCCCGTGACGCTCGAGATCGGCTGAGACCGGACCACCAGCAGTTCGCAGCCACAGCGGGTCGCGACCGCGGCGCACGGTGCCCCCGGAGTACCAGTGGATCCACGCATCCGGGCGGCCGACGGCGGGACGCACCGGGTTGGCCGGCACGGGCGGCCGCGACGTCAGGCTGCCGTGGGGTGCTGCGGGCGACCCGCGAGGCAGCGGTACAGCGCCCCCCGAAGAGCGACCTCGCGGGGATCGGTGGGGCTGCCGAAGCCCATGCGGTTGGGCGTGTAGGCGAACCCGATCCCGAGCGTGGGATCGGCCATCCCGATCGAGCCGCCGGCGCCAGCCATCGCGTAGCTGCGGGCATCCGAGCCCAGCGGGAAACCGGGGAAGGCATGGGCGTAGCCCAGGGTGAAGGCGATGTCGCTGTGCAGCACGAGGTCCCGGCGACCACCCGACGGCGGATCGGCCGGGGTCTCGAGAGCCGCCAGGGTCTCGGGGCGCAGGCCCAGTCGGCGACCGCCGGTGGCGAGCTCCCCGTAGACCTGGGCGATGCCGTGCGCGGTGCCGATACCGCCGAACGACGCGATCTCACGCCGCAGCAGCCGACGGTCGTTGATCCGCTCGGGGTCGCGGGCGATCGGGATGGCGTTGAACGCCCGGGAGGTCAGGCTGCGGGGGTTGGCCAGGGCGAGCAGCAGCCGCCTCGGCGCGGCCCCCAGGTGCAGCAGGCCGCGGGCGGGGTGCACGCCGTGGAAGGTTGCGAGCCGCTCGTCGGGGACCTCGTCGGGCAGGCCGAGATGGAACTCGGCCCCAAGCGGCCCCGCGACGTCCTCGGCGAAGGCACGACCAAGCGTGCGGCCGGCCGGATCCACCCGCCGTAGCAGCTCACCGAGGTAGAACCCGAAGGTGACCGCGTGGTAGCCCTGCCGGGTACCCGGGGCCCACAGGGGGGCCTGCCGGGCCAGGACCTCGGCCAGGGCATCGGTGTCGTCGAGCAGGTCGAGACCGATCGGCACATCGAGCGCCGCGAGCCCCGCGCGGTGGGACACCAGCTGCCGCACGGTGATGTCGCGCTTGCCGTGCTGCGCGAACGCCGGCCAGCTGCTCGAAACCGGGGCGTCGAGGTCAAGGTGCCCACGGCTGTGCGCCACGGCCACGGCCACCATCGCCAGCCCTTTGGTGGTCGAGAACACCGGCACGATCGTGTCGCGCTCCCAGGGCAGGCCCCGCACGGCGTCACGTTCACCGCCCCACAGGTCGACGACGAGCTTGCCGTCGCGCTGCACCGCACAGGCCGCACCGGAGGTCCTGCCCCGCTCGAGGTGGGCGCGGAAGGTGTCGGCGACCGGACCGAATCCGGGCGCGACGTCGCCCTGGACCCGCGCACCCCGACGGTGTCGACGCGTCGTGCCCATCAGCGGCGCCGTGACGACGGGTCGGGTTCGAGCACGAGGGCGAGGTCCCCCGACCCGAGGCGGTGGGTGCGCTGGTGGCGCAGTCCTGCGGCCCGAGCCAGCGCGACGAACTCATCGGCGCAGCGCTCCCGGCCTCCGGGCGTCAGCGCGAGCATCAGCAGGTCCGCCCGCAGCGAGATGTCGTCGCTGGGCCCCGACCGGGCTTCGGTGTCGACGACGACGACCCGTGCCGGGCCGCCGTCGCCCGGGTCTCCCGCGGCGGCTTCGGCGGCGCGTTGCAGCAGCACGGTGGCAGCCCGGTCGTCCCAGTCGTGCAGCACGTTGACCAGCAGGTAGGTGTCGTGGCCCTTCGGCACCGCCTGGAAGGCATCCCCGGCCACGGCCGTGACCTTCTCACGTGGGGGCATGCGCGCCGCGACCTCCGGCAGCTCGAGCACGGCCCCGTGCAGGTGGGGATGCACGGCGACCAGCACGCCGAGCAGCGTGCCGTCTCCCCCACCGATGTCACACACCCGCTGGCTCGAGGACCATTCGAGCGAGCGGGCCAGCAGCAGCCCGTGCATTCGGGCGCCGGCCGCCATCGCCGCGTCGAAGGTGGCGTGAGCCTCGGGGTGGGCAAGCATCCAGGGGAAGAAGGCCTGGCCGTTGCCCGCCGCGAACGCATCGCCGTCGGCGCTCAGCGCCTCGGGCAGCGCCGCCGTGGCCGCGTTGGTTTCTTGGGCGGTGGCGAGGTCGACCCAGGCCCGCCAGCCGCCCGGGTGGTCGCGCTGCAGGAACCGGGTGACCCGCGTGGCCCGTAGCGAGCGGCGACGGTCCAACCGAAGCCAGCCGTGCACGTGGGCGTAGCGCGCCACCCGACGCAGCCGCTCGCGGTCGACGTCGAGTTCGTCCGCCAGAGTGTCGAGAGCGATCGGGCCTGACGCGAGCCGGTCGGGGACGTCGAGGTGGCACAGGACCCGCAGGACGGTGGGCTCGAGGCCGGCCAGCGCGGACTCGAGGATCTGCACCGGTGGAGGCGCGAGGCCACGGCGCATCCGTGCGAGCCAGCCGCGCATCCCAGTCACGGCACGGGTGGCGGCTGCGGGGGGGAGCACCGGGGCTCCGACCACGTCCTGGGCACGCGGCGCCGGGGCGGCCACGTTGCCCGCCCCGGCGCCGTGCCCTCGGGTCGCCCTCATCGACCGGCGGTGACGGGGGTGCGCGTGCTCAGCGACTGCCGCGCCTCGAGCTCACCGGCGGCGATGAACCCGGCACCCCAGAGGATCGCGGCCAGCGCCCAGATGGTGCTCAGCTGCGACACCGCCGTGATGGCCAGCGACCCGACGCCCAGCACGATGCTCATCAGTCCGGCGACCAACAGGGGGAACCGCCAACCGGTCACCTTCAGGCCGGCCACCGCGGCGAACAGCGGTACCAGCAGCCCGTAGGCGGCCATCACGACCCAGTGGCCGAACTGGTGGTGCTCATCGTGAGGGCCACTGCTGACGTTGATGGAGAGCTGACCGGCCGCGTAGGTCAACCAGGCCACCGCGCCGATCCCGGCCAGGCTGAGCAGCACGGCGCTGGGACGGTCGACGAGTCGGAACTTGTCGCCCCAGGCCGCGGGATGGGCCACGAAGGCGAGCACGGCGAGCACGATGGCGGCGAGCAGAATTGGCACGACCTCGGCCGGCAGGTCGGAGAGAACCAGGAGCAGCGAGAAGGTCAGCACCAGCCCGAGCGTGTGCACCCAGAGGGCTCCGATACGGGTCGCCGGACGCCGCACCTGGATGGCGACCGAGGCGACGATGACCCAGGCCAGCACCCCCTGGGCGAGGAAGTGGATCTCGTGGGTCGCCCCCTCACCAACGGGGAAGTCACCGAACGCGGTGACGAGAAAGGCCAGCTGCTGCGGCCGGTCACCGAGGTAGAGGAACAACAGCAGCACCATCAACACCCCGTAGGTGATCGGGCGCCAGCGCGGGATCGGGCGGGTCGTGGCCTCGGTCATCAGGCAACCTCCTGGTCTCGGGTCGGATGGGTCAGGTCTTGGGGGGATCTCTTCGCGCGGTCTCTTCGCGGGGTCAGGCTCAGCAGCATGTCGGCAGCCTCCCCGTGGCTCGTCACCACGACCACGGGGCACGCTGGTGTTCCGGACGGAGGCTGGCTTCCGGGGGCGGTACGGCCTCCCCCACCCCGGTGGTGCGGGCACCGCTGCCTGCTTGGCCGGTCGGGTTGGCCGGCGCGAGGTCATCGCGGAGGTCACCGCGGCGGAACGGCCGGGTGGTCGGAGTGCGATGAGGCTGCGGTCTCGATGGCCTGCATGGCGGCCAGCACGACGTCCTCGCGCCAGTGGCGGGCCGCCACCTGCACACCGACCGGCAGTCCCGTACTGCCCTGCTCAACGGTGCGTGCCGCCTTCCGCGCCACGTCGCGGCTCTCGGGCCGGTCACTCTCCTCGCCGGGACGCACGCGAGTCACCGGCACCACCCCGGCGGGCACGCCAAGCATGGTCAGCAGCACACTCGGCGCGGAGACGTCGGGCAGCACCTGCTTGGTCAACCCGTGCCAGGCTGCCGCGATCGGCGTCGCGGGGCAGAGCAGCTGGTCGTAGCTGCCGGCGTCCATCGCCGCCACGAACGTCGCAAGGTAGGTGAGCTTGTCGCCGAGGATGTCCGACAGCTCGCGAGCAAAGCCCGTGCGCACGTGGCGCAGCAGGTTCGCGCAGCACGGCGACCCGCAGACCCTCGACGTCCGAGGCAGGCACCCCCCGCCACGGCACCGGCGGGGTGCTGACCGACGGCCGTGCGACGGTACCGTCGAGCAGCGCACGCAGGGCCAACTCGAGGTCCGCCGTCGTGCGCGCGAACGGTCCTGCCTGGGCGAGATCGAGGCTGGCGCCGGATCGGATCGGCGCTTGTCGCCGGGTTCGAGGCGGCTGCGGGCCACGGGGGTGGTTGTGTCCTGCACTTCGAGGCTCCGGAGCCTCGAAGTGCAGGACACAACGACGAGGCAGTCGCCCCAAGGGTCAAACTGCCTGGCCCTCAGATCGACCGATGGACGGAGCGGGTGGGTGCGCCGGGATCAACGTCGCACCCACCCGCTCCGACCGAAGTCGATCCGATCTCAGCCCTGCGGGGGGCACCGGACGAAGCCGATCTCCAGGTTCTCACGGTCGGGATCCACCGGTGCGACCGGGTCGTTGTGGTCCGGCGGGGGACCGAAGGAGTGCACCCGCAGGTGGAGGTTGCGGGCACCGCGATCAGCTTGCTCGACGCGGCATGCGGTCGGGCCGATCTTGACCACGTTTCGGTTGCCAGGGGTGGTCAGCGTGTGCTCGTGGGTCGGCGGTCCGGGAACGGGTGCCGGGTCGGCGAAGGCCGTGCCCGACATCATGCCGGTCGCCAGGGCGGTTGCCGCGATCAGGGTGGTGATCCGTCGCGTCATGGGCGGTCTCCCGTCTCTCGCGTCGGAGGCTGGGGCGGTGTCCGTCCCGGTCGAATCGCCGACGACCAGCATCGTCCCCCGGCGACACCGGGCCCGCGATGCGGACGGCACGGGACCTGAGAAGGCGACTCGCACACCGGCTGGCGGGCCTGCACGAGATCGCGCGGGCCGACCTCAGCCGGTCGACTCGGCGAGGTAGAGCAGGACGGCGCGCACGCGACGGTGCACCTCGACGTCGTCCGCCGGCAGATCGAGCTTGGTAAGGATGCTCGTGATGTGCTTCTCCACCGCGCGGCTGGTCAGCACCAGATCCTCCGCGATGGCCCGGTTGGAGGCGCCCCGTGCGACCAGGGCGAGGACCTCACGTTCGCGCTCGGTCAGCCGGTCGAGGACCGAGTTGGTGCGGGCCTGCCGGGCGGTGACCAGCACGTCGATCACCTGCGGGTCAAGCACGGAGCCGCCCTGCGCTGCCGAGGTGATGGCGTGTCGCAGTTGGGCGAGGTCCCCGACGCGCTCCTTGAGCAGGTAGGCGCGGCCCTGCGACCCCCCGTCGAACAGGCGCAGCGCGTAGTCGGGCTCGATGTGCTGGGACAGCACCACCACGCCGAGGTCGGGATGGCTGACCGCGAGTTGTTCGGCGGCCCGGATCCCCTCGTCGGTCCCGGTCGGCGGCATGCGGATGTCGGTGAGCACGACGTCGGGCCGGTGCTCGTCGACAGCCGCGAGCAGCGCGGGCAGCGACCCGACGCTGGCCACGAGGTCGAGCTGTTCGTCGCCAGCGAGCAGCGCCGCGAGTCCCTCGCGGATCAGGAAGCTGTCCTCGGCGAGGACCAGTCGCAGCACCATGCCGTGAGCCTAGCCGTGGGGTCGCCGCCGGGGCTCGTAACCTGCGGTGCGTGTGCCGCGCGTCCGAGCGGATCCGGGCTGCTGCATCCCGACGTCAGTCGACGACGAGCACCGCGGTCATGTGCTCGTGGCCGGGGATATCGCAGATGACGTCGTAGCTACCCGGCGGCAGCTCGACGGCGGCCCGAGTGGCCGTGCTCGCGGGCAGGACCACGTGCAGATCGGTGTCCGCAACGGTGAAGGTGTGCCGGAACAGGTCCCGGTTGTCGAGGTGGAGCGTCTCGCCCGTCGTCACCGTGACGTTCGCGGGGAACTGCGAGCCCGCGATCACCACGGGCACGTCGCCGACCCGCAGCGCCTCCCCACTGACCGTGAGGACCGCCACCGCCGACACGGCGACGGCGGCGCCGGCCAACCCGAGGGCGCCGGCGGCCAGACGCCGGCCCCCGGGCTCGGTCGCCCCGCGCCAGGCGCCGAGCGCAGCGATCGCCGCCAGCCACCGTCCGACGATGGCCAGCACGGCATGCAGGAAGTCGACCGGGGACCCGGGGTGGCTCAGGTGCGAGCTGAGCAACAGCACGGCGACGACCCGAGCACGAGGCTGGTGACCCCGAGCACCGCGATGCCGGCCCGCGGCCGGCCGCGAAGCAGCACGATCCCGACCAGCGTGAGCACGACTCCGACCACCAGCGGCGGGATCGCCGAGGGGATCAGCGCCATGAACACGACGTCGCCGAGTGCCACCACGGTCGTGAGGATGACCAGGGGACGCAGCCAGACCTTCGGGTGCGGCTCACGGCGGGGAGCGACGGGACGTGACGTGGCGGAAGGCTCGGGCAGGGTCGTGGGTATGAGGTCGCCTCCGGGGCTCGCTTCGCGGCGGTCCTGGGGTGACCTCATGCTCGGCCGGTCTCGGCGATCCGGCCATGGGGCACGCTCATCTTCCGGGCGGTGGACACCTGCCAGCGGAGGTACGGCTTGCCGCACCCCGCCGAGCGGTCGTCGTGCTTCCCTTTGGCGTGCGGTTGCGACATCATCCGCGTCATGGACACACGCGAGGAGCGCCGACAGGCCGAACACCGCAGGTCGCTGGCGGGTCCGATCGCGATCGGCGGGATCCTGCTGGTCGTGCTCGCCCTGCTCTCGATGGTGCTGCGCGGCCGGCCACCCGAGGTGTTCTACGCCCGGTGGATGATCCACAACGCACCGCTCGGTGTGGCGCCGGCTTCGATCGGGTGGGCGATTCAACGGCGCTGGCCTGGTCACGGGCTGGCGCGCGTGTTCCTGTTGATGGGCTCCTTCGCCGCGCTGCACGTGTCGATCATGGCCTACACCGACGCCCGACTGGTCGGGCTCGGACTCGGCATGCAGCCCGACGTGGCCTTCGTGCCCGCCGAGGTGCCGCTCGACGTCGCGATCAGCTTCTGGCTGACGTCGTGGCTGTGGATCATCGTCGTCGGCATGGGCTTGGTCCTGCTCCTGCTGCTGTTCCCCGACGGCCGCTTGCCGAGCCCGCGGTGGTGGCCGGTGGTCGCGCTCGCGATCACGGCCACGGTCCTGCTCGTCAGCGGGTACACGGTGTGGTCCTGGCCGCGGACGACCCGCACCGTGGTCGTCACCGAGCAGCCCAGCGACATCGGCATCGCACCGGTGGTGCTGACCTCCGGCTGGCTGCTGCTGCTGACGGCGGTTGCCGCCGGCCTCATCTCCCTGGCGGTGCGGTGGCGGGCGGCCAGCCCCGAGCAGCGCTCGCAGCTGCGTCCGGTGATCCTGTCGGCCGCGGTGCTCGGGGTGGTCGCGGTGGCGCTGTTCCCGGTGCAGCGCCTGTGGGTGCCAGCGGTGCTCCTCTCCCTGGTGGTGTTCCTGACCAGCTACGTGGTCGCGGTGCTGCGCTACCGGCTCCACGAGCTCGACGTGGTGGTCAACCGGGCCGTGGTGGCCTCGGTTCTGGCGGCGCTGGTGACGGGCCTCTACCTCGGCGTCGTGGTCGGGGTCGGCAGCCTCGTTGGACGGCAGGTCGAGACGCCCCTGCTGCCGTTGCTAGCCGTCGGTCTGATCGCGGTGCTGTTCGAGCCGGCCCGCCGGCGGGTCCGCTCGCTGGTGGACCGGGTGCTCTACGGGCGGGACGCGAACGCCTACGAGGTGCTCTCCACCCTCGCTTCCCGGTTGCGCGACGGCGGCTCCGCCCAGCAGGTCGCCGGCCAGGTCGCAGGACTGCTGGTGCGGGGTAGCGGCGCTAGCGGTGCCCGCATCCACCTCGAGGTGGGTCACCCCGCGCAGCAGCTCGCAGCAGCGGGAGACACCCACGACCCGAGGGTTCTGACCGCTCCGGTGGTCCATGACGGCGAACTGGTTGGCGAGATCGTCCTTCACGGCCGCAGCCGCGCGGACCTCGCTCCGGATGCTGCCGATCTCGTCGCCGACGTGACGGGGATGCTCGGTCCGGTTCTGCGCAATGCCCTGCTCACCGCCGAGCTACGTGAGCAGGTCGTCGCCCTGCAACGGTCCAGGCAGCGGCTGGTGGAGGCGCAGGACACCGCCCGACGCGAGCTGGAGCGGGATCTGCACGACGGCGCGCAGGCACGGCTGGTCGCGCTGCGGCTGCAGGTCGGGATCCTGGAGGCGGAGCTCGCCCAGTCGTCGGATGGTGTGCCGCTCGAGCGCCTCAAGCCACGGTGTGGGCAGCTGGGCGCCGAGGTGGACGCGGCCATCCGTGAGCTGCGCGATCTGGCGCACGGGTTGCGTCCGCCGATTCTCGAGAGCGACGGACTGCCGGCTGCGCTGCGGGCGGCCACCCGCGGGCTGCCCACGGAGGTGCTGCTCGACGACGGGTGCGTCGGGCGCTACCCACCCGCGGTCGAGGCCGCCGTCTATTTCGCCTGCCTCGAGTCGATCCGCAACGCGATCGCACACGCGGCGACAGACCGCATCGAGGTCGGGATCGACACCGAAGACGGTCGGCTGCGGTTCTGGGTCGCGGACGAAGGGGCCGGCTTCGACCCCGCCAGCGTCACGCGCGGTCGGGGACTCGAGAGCATCGAGGATCGCATCGGGGGCCTTGGCGGGAGGCTGGTGGTGTCCTCCGTCCCCGGTGGCGGCACCCGCGTCGAGGGGATGCTGCCGGTTTCTGCCTCGGGGGGCGGTAGCCGCACCGCGCGCGCGTTCGATCGGCGACCACCGCCTCCGTGACGAGCGCTTCTGCGGCCCGGCAGCGGACCGCTCCGGGGCGCGGCTTGCTGCGACCGCGATCGGAGGTGTTGGCTGCGGGTGCTGGTCCTCTCCCGCCAGCGGGCCCCGTCCCAGCGTGCTCCGGCAGCTCGGACGGGGCCGTCCACGTTCGACGCCGTCCAACGCCGAGGAACACGGCCCCTGGGTCCCGCGCCGCCGGCCGGCGATCAGCCGGGCATGACGGCGTCGACGTGGAGCGCGGCC
>SLLJ01000064.1 GCA_007134165.1 Nitriliruptoraceae bacterium
CCCTGCCCCGCCCAGGCGGTCACGCAGGTTGGAGGCGTTGAAACGTCAACCCAGCACAGACAGATGTCTGGTCAGACTGGGACCGCCCCCCGCCAACGGGAGGCTGCATGAACGCGGGAACAAGACAAACGCTCCCACAACATGCAACGGCATCAGCACGTAGGGCGGGCCGAACCCGGCGCGGGTCAGGGCGAGCCGGATCTCGCGCACGACATGCTCGTTGGTCCGTGGCGCCGGCGTGCGGTCGCTGTGCCCGACGCCGGGTTCCTCCACGCACACGACGGTGAAGCGCGCCGCGAGCAGCCGCATCAGCGGCCCGAAGTCGGCACTGGGCAGCGGCACGTTGGCGCCGGCGAGCAGCACGACGGTCGGCCCACCGTTGCCCAGCGCGAACACGTGCATCCTGCGGCCGTCAACCTCGACCAGCCGGCCGGAGGGGTGGACGCTCCCACGCTCCCGGCGTACCAGCGCCCGGTTGATCGCCAGGCCCAGCAGGTGGGCCAGCACGAGCAGCGCGGCTGCGGCGCCGACGATGCGCATCGAGGTGCTCCTCGTCGTCCGGGCGGTGTCTGGGCGGTGCCGGGGCGCCACCGTCGGGGTGCCGGGCGGTGCACATCCGAGGCGTGGTGTTCAGGCGTGCACGGCGGTGTGGGCCCGTGCCCAGACGCGCAGCGCGTCGAGTACGGCCGGGTCCAGCGGCTGACCGGCCTTGACCTGCCGGCGGTACTCGGAGGGTGCGCCGACGCCGCTACTGCGCCGCAGCACGTGGTTGACCTGTGCGGGACGGTGGGTCTCCACCGGTGCCCGGGTCACGAGCTCGCGCATCCGGTCGAGGTCGCCCGGGTCGACCTGCAGGTCGAGGTCGCCGGTCAGGGCGAACACGGGCACGCGGACACGGGCGAACTCGGCCGCCGGGTCGTGGTCGAGGAACCCTCGCAGCCAGCCGGCGTTGAGCCGACGACCCTGCACGCGAAGCACCACCTCGTCGGTGGCCCGGACCCGGGCGAACAGCTTGTTCTGCGCGCCCTCGGGCGTCTGACGCAGCAGCCGCATCAGCACCCGCACGAACGCGGGCAGGGTGGGAACGATCTGCTGGGCCTGCCAGCGCAGCGTGGCCTCACCGGTCACTGCCGGTCCGGACAGCACGCCCACCCCGGCCAGGTCGGGGTCGGCTGCGGCCAGCGAGATGGCGTGCATGGCGCCCTCGCTGTGGCCGATGACCAGGACCCGTGCCGGGTCGACCGCCTCGTGGCGGCGCAGGGCATCGAGCGCGTCGGTCGCGTCGCGGCGGGCGTCGTCGAAGGTGGTGGCGAGGAAGCTGCCACCGCTGGCGCCGACGCCGCGCTTGTCGTAACGCAGCGAGGCGATCCCGGCGCCGGCGAGGGCGGTCGCCAGCTCCCGGGTGACGCCGAGCCGCAGCTTGGGGTGGTCGCTGTCGCGGTCGACCTCGCCGGAGCCCACCAGCAGCAGGGCCGCAGCTGCCGGGCGGTCACCGTCGGGCAGTTCGAGGGTGGCGGCGAGCCCGACCCCGTCTCTCGCGGTGATGGTGAGCTCCTCGGTGGTCATGGCTGCTCCTTGCCGGCAGGGACGGGACGACGTGGGCGGATGATTGTTCGCATATCTGAGAACAATAGGCTACGGTGAGGGAGCAGGCAAGCGACAGGAGCGCTGGTGGGCGACGACCGCACGACGCTGCTGCTGCACCCCGTGCGGCTGCGGATCCTGCAGGCGGCCCTCGGGCGGCAGGTGACCACCTCCGCGCTGGCCGCCGCGCTGCCCGACGTGCCCACCGCCAGCCTCTACCGCCACGTCTCGGCGCTGATCGACGGGGGAGTGCTGGAGGTGGTCGCCGAGCGGGCGGTGCGCGGAGCCCGGGAGCGCACCCTGCGGGTCGTGCTGTCCGCCGCGTCGCTGGAGGCCGAGGACATCGTCGGCCTGTCCGCCGGGCAGCACCTCGACGGAGTCACCGCGTTCCTCGGGGGCGTGCTGCAGGCGGCCAGCGAGTACCTCGCCGCACCCGGCGCCGATCCCGCCCACGACGGCTTCGGCTACCGGCAGGTCGCACTGTGGGCAGACGACGAGGAGCACGCCTCGCTGATCGCGGCGCTGCGTGAGCTGCTGGCCGCCGCCGCGGAGCGAGGGCCGGGTGAGGGACGTCGCCGCAGGGTACTCACCACCGTGCTGGTGCCCGACCCGGAGCCCGGTCCCGACCCGGAGCCCCACGCGGAGCCCAGCCCGAGCTGACCCGGTGGGGAGAACCGGGGCGGTCACCCGAGCGCTCCACCATGGAGCACCGCGGGGTCGGGCTCAGGGGCGGGTGCGTTCGGCAGCAGGTGTTGCTGGATGGGTACAAACCGACGTGGGTGTTGTTGCTCGTGCGACCAGGTGAGCAGGACAGGGGGGCGAAGTCACGGAGGTGACCGTGGAGACCGTCTGCCTCGGGCGCTGCCACCGCGAGAACACGGCGGTTGCACCTGTCTGGTCGCTCGGTCTCCCGATCGACCAGGTGCGTGGGATCATCGAACTCGATGACGTCTGTGAGACGATGCCGAACCCAACCAATGGCCGCATCGGCAAGCGCTTGTACGGCCGTGTTGATGCGCGGGAGCTCCACATCATCCTGGTGGTCAACCCCGGCGACACCCTGCACACGGTCACCACCGTGTACGAGGTGGACCGCAA
>SLLJ01000121.1 GCA_007134165.1 Nitriliruptoraceae bacterium
AGCGCCCCGCTGCGGTCGGCTTCGGCGCGCAGCACCTCGAGGTAGCCGTCGTCGGGCGGGACCAGGTTCATGTTGGCGGCCACCGGCTCGCACACGATCGCGGCGAGGTCCTCACCGTGGGCGTCCACCGCGGCTCGCAGCGCCTCGACGTCGTTCCACGGCACCACGACGGTGTCGGCCGCCGCACCGGCCGTGACCCCCGGCGAGCCGGGGATCCCGAGCGTGGCCACCCCGGAGCCAGCCGCCACCAGCAGCGCGTCGGCATGCCCGTGGTAGTGCCCGGCGAACTTGATGATCCGCGCCCGGCCGGTGGCCCCGCGGGCGAGGCGCACCGCGCTCATCGCCGCCTCGGTGCCCGAGCTGACCAGCCGCAGCTTGTCGATGCCGGGCACCGCGTCGCGGATCACCTCGGCCAGGCGCACCTCGCCCTCGGTCGGGGCGCCGAACGACGAGCCGTGACCCACCGCCCCGATCGCGGCCAGCGCCACCTCGGGGTGGACGTGGCCGAGCACCAGCGGTCCCCAAGAACCGACCAGATCGAGGTAGCGGGTGCCGTCGGCGTCGATCAGGGTCGCGCCCTCGCCCCGGGCCACGAAGCGGGGGGTGCCGCCGACGCTGGCGAACGCCCGCACCGGAGAGTTGACCCCGCCGGGGATGACGGCGCGGGCACGGTCGAAGAGCGCTTCGGAGCGCGCGGTGGACACGGGGGACTCCTCTCAGAGCGGGACTCAGGGCTCAGGGCCAGGCTCAGGGCTCAGGGCCAGGCTCAGGGCCAGGCTCAGGGCCGGACGTGCTCGAAGATGACGTTGTCGGCGAGCTGGCGGGCACGGACCAGGCCCGGCTCGTCGGTCGCGGTCCAGGTCACCAGCGCCCCGCCCCGCTCCCGCCACCGGTCGGTGGCCGGATGGGGCAGGTCGCCGAGCGCGTAGCTGACCGCGATCGGGGCGACCGCGTCGAGGTCGCGCAGGGCCTCCAGACGGCGGCGCATGACGCCGGGCAGGCCGGCTTCGGCCAGCCCTCCGGAGGTCAGCACGCGCAGCACGTCGGGACGCTGACGGCGGAACCACCGCAGGCTCGAGGGGTTGAAGCTCGCGACGCAGACCGGGCCGGCGTGCCCGTCGAGGACCCGGGCGACGGCCGGCTCGAGCCGCCCCGCCCGCCAGGCGTCGGACTTGACCTCGACCATCACCGGGACCTCGCGCAGCGCTCGCAGCGCGGCGGCCAGGGTGGGCACCCCCGCCTCGGCGCCCTCGAGGCGCACCTTGCCGAGCTGAGCCGCCGTGAGGTCAGCCACCCGGTCGGTGCGGTCGCTGACCCGGGCGAGGTCGGTGTCGTGTACCACCACCGGGATGCCGTCCGCGCTGAGCGCGACGTCGAGCTCGGCGCCGTAGCCAGCGTCGGCCGCCGCCTCGAACGCCGGCAGCGAGTTCTCGGGCACGCCGGGTCCGTGCAGGCCGCGGTGGGCGAGCGGCACCTCGACCAACCATGCCGGAGCGGTCGGTGCGGCAGGACCGGGAGCAGCGCTCATGGGGCCACCGCCTCGGCCAACGCGGTGGCGGCGTAGGTCACGACCAGGTCGGCTCCAGCGCGCCGGATCGCCACGGTCGCCTCCCACATCGCCTGCTCCCCGTCGAGCCAGCCGCGCTGCGCGGCGGCATGGATCATGGCGTACTCCCCGGACACGTGGTAGGCGGCCAGCGGCACATCGACGCTGCGGCGGGCGTCGGCCAGGACGTCGAGGTAGGCCAGGGCGGGCTTGACCATCACGATGTCGGCGCCCTCATCGATGTCCTGGGTCAGCTCGAGGCGGGCCTCGCGGCGGTTGGCGGGATCCAACTGGTGCCCGGCCCGGTCCCCGCCCTCGAGCGCGGAGCCGGCCGCGTCCCGGAACGGGCCGTAGAACGCGGAGGCGAACTTGCTGGCGTAGGCGACGATGCCGACCTCACCGAAACCCTCGGCGTCGAGCCCGGCGCGGATCGCCGCGACCTGCCCGTCCATCATCCCCGAGGGCGCGACCAGGTCCGCGCCCGCATCCGCATACGCCAGCGCGTCACGCACGTAACCGGCCACCGCGTCGTCGTTGCGCACCGCCCCGGTCGGGTCCAGCGGGCCGCAGTGCCCATGGTCGGTGTACTCGCACTGGCACACGTCCGCCCAGATCACCAGCTGGTCACCGAGCGTGTCCCGCAGCGCACCGATCGCGCGGGGAACCGGGCCGGCAGGATCCCAGCCACTGCTGCCCACCGCATCCTTCTGCGTCGGAACGCCGAACAGCAGCACGCTGCGCACGCCGAGCCCCACCGCCGCCCGGGCCGCCTCGACGGCCGACTCGGGCGTGTGCTGCAGGACCCCGGGCAGCGAGGCGACCGGCACCGGATCGTCGATGCCGGCGTGCACGAACAGCGGCAGGACCAGCCCGGCCGGATCGATCCGGGTCTCACGCAGCGACGCACGCAGCGCCGGGGTGCGGCGCAGGCGGCGGGGTCGGGTGGTGGGGAAACGACGCACGGCGGGCCTCTCTGGCAGGGGTGCGGTCAGGCGTCCAGGGACCGGCGCAGCCGCCACACGGCGACAAGCGCCCCGGCGCCGAGCAGGATGGCCAACGGCCGGGGCGAGCGGGCGGCCTGCGGCCCGGCGTCCGTCACGGGACCATCGGGCCCAGGGTGCGACCCGGCGTCCG
>SLLJ01000148.1 GCA_007134165.1 Nitriliruptoraceae bacterium
CGCGCCCAGGATGACGGCTCGGCCGAAGCTCCGCGCCGTGCGGCCGGGGGAACGGGGGGAACCGGCGTCCGCGCACCCCGGGCGGCTGTTGGGTGTGCGGGTGCCAGCAACTCGATCGGCACCGCTATCCGCAAGGCACCGCAGAGAGACGACCGCACCGCACCTCGAGGAGCGCGGCCCAGCGCTGGGAAGTGCAATCGTCGACCGGGTCAAGGGGTCCCGCCACCACACGATGGAGGCACGGCGCACGACCGTGGCCTCCGACCCGCCACGCCGTCAGCACGTCGAGGCGATCGGCGGGAAGGACCCGTCGCCGGCCGGTGTCGGCCACGTGCGTGTGCTGCTCGCGGTGCTCGCGGTGCCCACCTGGGCCGAGCTCAGCAACTGGTGGTCAACGTCACGTCGTGGGCGAGGATCAGCGCGGCGAGCTTCGCCTCGGCCACCGGCTCGATACCTGCGACCAGCGCAGTCGGCTCGATGCCCCGGGCCGCCAGGTCTTCGCGTACGGCGTGAACCCGCACGCCCGACGCGATCAGCCCTCGCAGGTCCAATCCCGGTTCGGCGGCGGGGACGGCCAACCCACTGAGCGTGGTCCCCTCGCAGCACACGCGGTCGATCCCGAGTTCGACCCCGCGGTCCTTGAGCACCACGGTCAGGTCGATCTCGTCCGCGATCGCGAAGCTGGTGGCGTCCAACGCCGGGTCGACCGGGCGGGCCGCGCCCGCGTCGGCGCCGCGCACGATCGACAGCACGCGAGGGTGGCGGGTCATGGGCTCACCCCCAACACCACGTCCGCCTCGCGGATCAGCCGCCACAGGTCACCGCCATCGCCCAACCGAACCCCCGACACCTGCGTCGAGGTCCGGGGATCGCAGCGGTCGACGATCCACGCCGCACGGCCGTTGGGGGCGTCCGCGCCGAGAAGTCCCTGCACATAGACACTGGTCGGGCAGCCGTCCGCACCGATACGTACCGCCCCGCCGTAGGCGTACACGGTCACCGCGTCACCGCGGCGCAGCGCCGCCTCCGCAAGCCGCAGCGCCGCGATCGTGGCCCCGTCGGTCGCGGCGGTCCCGATCACGATCAGCACCCGGCGCGTCGCACCCTCGACGTCGACGCTCACAACCACACGCTCCGCTCGGCGCCGAGCAGCCCCACGACCTGGTCCACGGTGGCCTCCGCGACTCCGTCGATCGGGCGGACGCCGCGCCGATCCCGCGCTTCGCGTTCCACGAGCACCTCGACGCCGGCGTCCAGGGCACCAACCAGCACCTCGAGGTCGCGGTGTCCGAGCCGGGTGAGCGTCACGGCGTCCTCGAACAGCACCAACGTGACGACCTCGCCGCCGCGGGCAAGGTCCGCTGCGATGCGCACCGGGTGGGTGCCGTCGCCGGCGCCGAGCGGGTCGCGGGCCGTGATGATCACGGTGCTCATCGACCGGTCGCCTTGCGCAGCAGGATGCGCACGCCGGCACGCCCCTTGACGTCACGCACCCGGGCGACGTCGACCACCTGGTGGCCGGCGCGGTCGGCCCACCGGGCGTAGGCGGCCGGAGCCCCGGGGCCGTCGGTGAGGACCTCGAGGTGGTCGCCGGGCCGCAGGTCGACCATCGCACGCATGGCCTGCACCACCCCACGCTGGTAGGTCTCGGTGCGGGCGTCGACGGTGGCGACCGCACTGGGCATCCCGCCGATGCCGGCCTCGTCGAGCTCCGCATGGACCCGGCCGCCACGGGCGTCGACCCGTGCCGGGGCGCCGGCCGCGGCCAGCGCCCCACGCAGGAACCCGACCGCGAGCGCGTCGCCGACGGCACCATCCACCTCGCCGACCAGGCGCAGCCCGACCTCGAGCCCTTCGACGACGATCCGGTCGGAGGTCGGGTCGTAGGCTCCGAGCCGGACCTCGGGGAAGGCGGCACGCAGCGCTTCCACCGCGATCACCGCGGCAGCCTGGAAGTCGCGGCTGTCGGCACGGCCGGCGCTGGCGGCAACCAGCTTGCGGCCCTGCTCCTCCGCGAGCAGTGCGAGCTTCTCGGTGTGCTCGCTCAAGCCCGCGATCAACTGCACGATGGTGTGCACCGCCAGCTGACTGCCCGGCGGGACCTGCAGGTCGCGGGTCGGCGCGGCCTGCTCCCTGGCGACGTAGACCTTGGCGGGGCGTCCGCCGGCCGGGTGCTTTCGGCTGCCGGTGATGACCAGCCCCGCGTCGGCGAGCTGGTCGAGGTGGTTGCGGGCGACGTTGGGGTGCAGGCCGAAGCCGTCGGCGACCTCCTTGGCCGACAGCGGACTGCCCTCGGTGCGCAACCGGCGGTAGATCCCCGCCCGGGTCGGCACCGACAGCGCGCGAGCGACCACATCTTCGCCACCACCGGGTGGGGCGACCGAGGTCAGGGCGACGGAGGACACGGCGGGCTCCGGGGTTCGGCACGGCGGGGTTCGGCACGGCGGGGTTCGGCACGGCGGGGGTCGGCACGGCGGGGGTCGGCACGGCGGGTTCGGCACGGCGGGGGTCGGGCCGTGGGCGGCACGCGCAGAACCGGGGAGGTTCCCCCCGTTTGCACCGGATGCAGCGCGCAGGGTGTCGGTTTCCACTCCGATCCGCGGCAACTGACAGGGTAAACCATGCAAACCTGGGGCAACGGTTTGACCACCGGACCCTGACCACCAGACCCTGA
>SLLJ01000082.1 GCA_007134165.1 Nitriliruptoraceae bacterium
CCCCTCGGGGATGAGGCTCAGCAGGCCGAACAGGGTCGGCCAGTCCTTGTCCCAGCGGAACTGCTGCAGGCCGTGGTAGACGAATTCCCAGCCGATGCCTAGCACCCCGACCAGCGCCAGGATCGCATACGTGACGCCGTAGGGGGCGCCGGACACCCCAGGAAGCACGGGGGTGATGATCGCGGTCCAGATCCCGCCGACGACTACGATCAGGAGGATGCGCGTCTGGATGCGCCCGAGCAGTGTGGGGGTCATGCCGCAACCTTCTTGTTCAGGGCCCACTTCCACCACTGGCTGATGGAACGCGCCGGGCCGAGCTTCTTGACGAATCCCTGGCGGGCCAGGTCGTCCGCGATCTGCAGGGCCGCGTACTGCAGCCCCAGGAACGAGTCCACGCAGGGGTAGTGGCCCCCGAGCGTGATCGATCCCGATGCGTACAGGCGTCCCTCGCCACTGCGAGTGCCCCGTACCTCGAAGCTGTTCTCGGTGTCGAGTCGGCCCACCGCGTTGCGCCCGGCGCCGGCGTGGTCGAGTAGGTCCTTGAGCACGCGGTGCTCGGAGATGTCGGCCTCGAGCCCGGTGGCGTCCACGATGAAGTTGGCGTCGACCTCGAGCATCCCTTCGGCGGTGCGGATCCGAGTCACCACGGTGTTGGAGCCGCTGGGGTAGACCTCCTCGACCTGACCGATGTGCGTCTTGTAGAAGCCCTCCGTGCGGCCCCGGCTGAGCTGCTCCTGCCACAGCTTGCGCTTGGGGGTGTTGGTGCCGCCCATGACCCGGATGATCGCCTTTCGCTCCTCGCCGTTCATGCCCTCCATCTTGGTCTTGATCTGGCCGCCGCAGGCGGCCTTGGGGAAGTTGAAGGCCTGGTAGTTGAAGCCGTCACCGCCGGGCCGCCGGAAGAAGATGCTGTCGCCCTGCGGTCCGTCGACGTAGTTGCGGAACAGGTGGATGATGGTGGTCTGTGCGCCGTGGTGGTCGTGGTCGTCGATCAGACGCTGCAGGATCCGCGCACCGACGATGCCGCTGCCGCGCACGATGATCGTGCCGGGCTTGCGCCGCAGTTCCTGGTAGACGTGCTCGTGGGGCTCGTAGGCGTTGACCACCCGGCTGAAGTCCTGGTGCTTCTCGCGGTAGGCCTGCAGGTCGGGCAGGAACTTCACCCCCGGGTAGCCGACGGCCGCGTGGACGTGCTGGCTGCGGTAGGCGATCCGCTTGGTGGGAGAGGTGCCGGCCGGGGGGGTCAGGATGGTGTAGTACCCGCCGCCCTCCCGGCGGCGGATGGTGCGCACCTGGCCCCTGTCGACCATCGGCCACCAGCCGATGCGGTCGGCTTCACGCTGCATGCCCTCGTAGATCTGACCGGCCTTGGGGGTATAGAAGTCGGTGAAGATCGGCTCGGTGAGCACCTGGAACAGCGGGGCGATGAACCCGCTGAGGCTCTTGGCGCCGAAGGCTTCGCGCACGGCCAGGCTCGGAAACCCCCACAGGTTGTCAGGGCCGGCCATGGAGTCCGAGCGCAGCCGCTCGGCCTCGGGGATCTGCGACACGCTGGCCAGGTAGTTGTAGGTGTCCCACGGACGATCGGCCTGCCCGAGCACCTTCATGCTGCTCGCGCCCATCCCCGACACCCGCAGGACATCGGCGAGCACGAAGGAGCCGATCCCCCCGCCGACACTGACCAGCGGGGCGTCGATGACCGGGATGCCGGCGGCGGCCACCGCCGCGTCGCTCCACGTCGACGTGGCGATGAGGTGGTCAGTGAGCTCACCCGAAGTCGGGGACGCGAGGGGTGGGCTGGAGGCCGGTGGAACCCCCGGTGCAGGTGGAGCCCCTGGTACCGGCCCGCCGCCGGGTGGTGGTGCGCCGCCCGGACCCGGCGCGTGGATGGTTCGGCGGTCGGGTGGTGGTTGGCCCTGCGGCGGCATGGTCGTCCTCCCAGTTCGTCCGGAACGGCCCGCAGCGTCCGGGTCACGCGCCCCACGGCGACGTGACCCTCGGCTGGTGCGCTCCCTCGCGGCGTTGTTTTCTGCCTGTCAGTGCGTATTTCTAGCGGACGACCGAACAACTTGCTTGACTTCCGCCAACCGGCGCACGACAGCCGGGCACGCACCGCCCCACCGATGCCGATGCTGCGCCGGCGGGGGAACCCCAGGAAGGAGGTTGGCTCATGGCCGAACAGCGCCAACCGATCGAGCATGACGTCATCGCTGCGGCCCGGGCGGCTCGTCAGGCCGTTCAGCGTCGGCGTTCGCGCACGACCATCGCGATGCTGGCGACGATCACCGCGGCATGGTTCGTCTACGTCACCGTGGCCGGGCACTGGGTCCGGGTGGGCAACAACTGGCAGGCGACCCTGACCATGGTCTTCGGCAGTTTCGTGGCCGGGTCCACCCCGCAGGGTGGTGGGGCGGTGGCCTTCCCGGTGTTCACCAAGGTGCTCGAGGTCCCCTCCGAGGTCGCCCGCACCTTCTCGCTGTCGATCCAGGCGGTGGGTATGACGGCGGCGAGCATCGGCATGATCATCGGGCGGCGACTGGTCGAGTGGCGCGCGATCATCATCGGCGGGGCGACCGCGGTCGTCAGCTTCCTGGTGGCTCTCTTCCTGGTCAGCGACACCTCCAAGCCGTTCTGGCCAGCGGTGCTGCCCGCGC
>SLLJ01000338.1 GCA_007134165.1 Nitriliruptoraceae bacterium
ACCACGACCTGGTGACGCTCGCCGCCCGCTGCGACGACGACCTCGGCATCATCGACATCGACCCGTCCGGCGGCGCCGAGGTGATCCGCGACCGCGAGGGCTGGGAGACCTGGTTCGTGCAACTGTTCGCGCAACTCGACGCGATGGACGCCACCACCGACACGCTGGTCACCCGCTACGACGCGGTCGACTGGGGCACGACGGGCATGGGCGTGGTGGACTTCACGCAGACCCTGACCGTCGGCGGGCTGACCGGACTGTTCCACTGCATCGTCACCATCGTGTGGAAGCGCGTCGACGGCCGCTGGGTCGAGGCGAGGTGGCACGCGTCGCTGCTGGACACCGAGCTGCCGGAGGGCTTCGGCCAGAGCGGGGGCTGACCGCGGGTGAGGCGAGCACCCGTGACCGCGGTGCACGGCATGGCCTCGGTGCTCGCCGGGTCGTAGCCTGCGGTCACGGAGCTCGACGAGGTGCTGCGCGTCCTCGCCGCCCTCGAACGGGGGGCGTCCGCTACGCGGTGTTCGGCGGGCTGGCCATGGCCGCCCACGGGTTCGATCGCGCCACCCGCGACCTCGACCCGGCTGTCGACTCAACGAGCGACATCGTCAGTCGGCTCGGTGACGCCTTCCAGTTCGAGGACCTGGAGCTCGAACGCGTCCGGGCGGGCGAGGCGACGATCACGGTCGTCTCCCCGCGGACCCTCTACCGCATGAAGCGGGACACCGTGCGCCTGCGCGACCGCGATGACGCGCAGCGACTCGCCCGTGCCTTCGGGTTCGACCAGCAGGAGCGTCGCTGACGTGCCGGTCACCCGACACCGCAGCGTCGAGGAGGTGCCAGAGCCCGAGCGCGCCGGCAGCGCGCTTCAGCGGCTCGCCACCGCCTGTGCCGCCTCGTCGCTGTCGGAGGCGTTCAGACACACGCGCCCCGCCCCGCGGGGTGTGCGCCGGTTCGGGTCCGTCGAGGAGGACGATGCCCACCGTCAGGCGTGGGAGTCGGGCCGGGACGACCCCACAACAAGTGACGGCCCGGCGGGTCCGGCACCCCTGGGGTGACGGTTCACCCGGTCTGCTCGCGGCCCACGATGCCGTGTGCCCGAGACCGGTCGTGAGATCCAGCTCGTCGTAGGCGTCGTGGGTGAGGCAGGACCGCGCCTGCACGCGGAAGCGATCCAGGCTGTCGGGCGCGCCGCGCCTTGCGCTGCGGGGAGGTCCGTTCCATCGAATCGTGGGTCGTCGCGGTCGGAGTCCGGTACCCGGCCACACCAGACGGCCACCGGCCCCGCAACGTGCACGCACCCTGGCGGCGGTCGGACCGACCGCATCCGCTGAGCCTGCGATCCGAGCAGAACTCCACCGAGGCCTGGGTGCGAACGAGAGCCAGCACGCCGTTTGCCGAGACCTGCAGGCGTGCGCTCTGGACCCGAGGGTTGCCCGCTGGACGCTCGAGGCGACCCATGCCGTATCTTCTCGCGGCCGACCGGGGGCGACCCTCGGAACCCCGGAGCGAGAGGGAGGTGCCATGGTTCGGCCCGTCACCGTCCAACCCTCCGATGCGTGAGGCGACGATCGGCGTGGTCGGCGCAGGCGGGAGCCTCGGGCGCCTGGCCGTGGCCGCGCTGGAGGCCGACGGGGCGGCGGTGGTCGCCGTCGATGTGCGCCGATCCGATCCGGGCCAGCGCGCCGAGCTGCTCAGCACCCTCGACGCGCTGGTGGTCGTGGCTGCCCTGCCCGACGCGACACTGCACCGGGAGGCGCTCGAGGCCGGCTGCCACGTCGTGGACGTCGGGGTCGACCTGCCGCTGAACCTGCAGCTGTTGGCGCTCGACGAGGTGGCGCGCGCCGGGCCGTGCTCGCTGGTCGCCATGGCCGGGCTCGCCCCCGGACTGACCGGGGC
The DNA here is from genome assembly GCA_007134165.1 of Nitriliruptoraceae bacterium. Lineage (GTDB taxonomy): Bacteria > Actinomycetota > Nitriliruptoria > Nitriliruptorales > Nitriliruptoraceae > SKJO01. Next base: position 1,897 of record SLLJ01000338.1, read on the forward strand.
GCTCGGGGCGAGCGTGCTCGACGCGTTCGCCCCGGAGGCCCAGCGGGTCGTGGTCGCGCTGCTGCAGAGCCCGACCGGGACCGCCGGGGAGCACGGCACGCGGGACATGCTCGACCTGCTCACTGGCGCGGACGTCGCCTCCCGGCACCGACCGGTCCTCACGACCGCGGGGACGATCTTTCGCACGCGGCTGCTCGACCTGCGCAACGCCGAACCGGATATCTCCGGGCTCGGCGTGCGGCTCGAGCCCGTGACCGGCTTCGGACGCGCGATGATGCACCTTCAACTGCGTGCGCTGCGGGCGGTCCGCTCAGTGGTCCCGGCGGCCTACCCGCCGGTGCGTGACCGTGCCGCCCGGCGCAAGGCCCGCACGCCCGGCACCCGGGAGACGACCCGGCTGTCCGCGGTCGCGCTCGACGCCGAGGATCGGCCGCTCGGCGGGCGGCTGCTGACCGTCACCTCCGACTACGGGGCGACCGCCGCGGTGGCGGCGGCCACCGCGACCGCTGCGGCGCACGCTCGGCTCGCCCCCGGCGCTGGCCACCTGCTGGGGTTCCTCGGCCTCGACGAGCTGGTGGCGGTCCCACATGTCGCCGAGGTGGTCACGCACGACAGCGGTCCGCTCGCCACCACCGACGATGGGTGGGGTCGTGAGCTGTTGGGGGTTGGTTCATCACCTGTAGGCGGCTGTCTTGGTCTGTCGTGGGCGGTGGTGTGGACGGGATGTCGCAGGGGCGTGGGATGCTGTCGGTC
>SLLJ01000301.1 GCA_007134165.1 Nitriliruptoraceae bacterium
CTGGCACGCCGCGCGGAGCTGGCCGCCGCGCGGAGCTGGCCGCCGCCGAGGCCTGAGCTCGCCACGCAGGCTCAGGCCAGCCCGGCCCGCAGGGCAGCCGCAGCCTCGATGACGGCGGCGCGGCTGGTCGTGCCAACCCCGATCGCGTTGACGAACGGGTGGACCAGCCCTGGGTGGACCCGCAGTTCAACCCGGACCCCGGCCTCGCGGAGGCGTGTGGCGTAGGCGACCACCTCGTCGCGCAGCAGGTCGAATCCGCCGACCGCGACGTAGGCGGGTGGCAGACCCGTCAGGTCCTCGGCACGCAGCGGTGACACCCGGGGGTCGAGAGCCTGATCCGGGTTGGTGAGGTAGTGCGCGGCGTACCAGTCCATCTGAGCGGCGGTGAGGAAGAACCCGGAGCCGAACAGCGTGTAGGAGCGGCTTCGCGCCGCGAGGTCGGTCACCGGCGCGAACAGCAGCTGGTAGGCGGGAGCAGGATCGTGCCCGCCAGTGCATCGCTGCGAGGACACCGTGTGCTGCGCCACCACCGTGGCGAGGTTTCCGCCGGCGCTGTCGCCGCCAACGGCGATTCGCGTTGGGTCGACGCCGAGCCGCGCCGCGTTGGCATGCGCCCAGCGGAAGGCCGTGAGGGCATCGTCCACCGCGGCAGGGAAGGGGTGCTCCGGTGCGAGGCGGTAGCCGACGTTGAGGACGGCGACGCCGGCCTGGTCGCACAGCAGCCGGCACAGCGCATCGTGGGTGTCGAGGTCCCCCAGCACCCAGCCGCCACCGTGGAAGTACACCAGCAGCCCGAGGGGCGCCGTGCTCCCGGCACGGTGCGGCTCGTAGAAGCGTGCCGGGATGCGGTCTTCCTCGACGTCGAGGTGGAGGTCACCGACGCGTCCGACGCGTGTCGGCCGGCCTTGGAAGACCCATGCTTCGGCGGCGAGCTGGCCGCGGCCCTCGGTCAGGGGCAGGGTCTCGAAGGTCGGCCCGGACACCAGCGACAGGGCACGCAGCGCGAGTTGGACTTCGGGGTGCAGCCGTTGGCCGTCGATCTCGACGGGACGCCCGGCGAGCCTGCGCTGCACTGGCCGGGGCAGCGCACCCAGCACACTGACCCCGAGCCGGGTGAGGCGGTCGAGCGGGGTGGGTTGATGACGCGGCATGGTCGAACTCCTGGCCAGGTGCGACCCGGGTCGCTGAGCAGCGGCTGCGTTGACGATCCCGGGCTGGGGGCTGGCTTCCGCACGTTCGTCCGGGCGATCCAAGTCTCCGGCGTGCGGGGTGCGGCGTGCGGGGTGCGGGGTGCGGGGTGTCCAGGCCCGGTTCGCGGGGGCACGGTCGAGGCTAGGCTGATGACCGTGAGCCAGCGGTGAGTTGGGAGCTTCGTTCGGATCCGCCCGACGCCCCCAAACCGCGGACGTCGAAGCATGGCTCCAGGATGCGGATCCGCTTCCTCCGCCTTGGCGTCGTCGCCGTTCTCGGCGGCGGATGAGGCGTTGGCGACCAGGGCGCCACGGCCAGCGAGATGACCGTGGGGGGGCGGACAGCATCGACGGTGCCTCGAGGCTGGCCTGGACATCGAACGTGCAGCGCCACCGGGCGACCCAGATCTCATCGATGGGCCACGGGCGAACTGGTCGAGGTGCACCCGAGTGAGGACGCATCCCGGCCCTTCACGATGAAGGCGGAGGACGTGCGACCCCGGCCGAACGAGTCATCACGCCCCTCGGTGCTCCCCGCACGTCCTTCCCGCAGACGGCACGCACGACGGTGCCTGGCCCGCAGGACCGCCGTGGGCGGCGGGGAGTCTGGACGTGGGGGGTTCAGGGACGGCAGGTTGTTCGGAGGCGGCTCACCGGTCGGTGAGTTCGTGGCCGATCAAGCCCGCCGGTTGGCGGTCGTTGAGCCGCTCATGGACCTCCCAGCGGTACAGCGCCGAGGGCCGTCGGCACTCACCGCAGGCGAACCGTGCAGCCAGCGGTCCAGTGGGTCACTCGGAGAGCGACTCGGGCGCTTCGCGAGGAAACCAGACCCATGAGCAGCATGAGACTTCCAACAGCTCCCGGGAGTTGGAGAGCGGATCCGAAGGGATTCAGCGGTTCATGTCCGCAACGACGATGACCCGCGCGACCTCGAGGCTGTGCGGCGACGTGCCCGAGGGGATCGGGCAGGAGACCCTGGTGGACGCCGACAGCTGGTGGCCAGGCTTCGCCGGTCCATCGGACTCTTCGGGCCGAGGGCGGACCCACGGTCCCATCGGCATCCGCCGCCGAACACCGGCCTGGATCAGCGGGGGATCACTGCGGGATCAGTCTCCGATCAACCCAGGTCGAGTCGGTCGAGCACCCGCAGCAGCAGGGGGTCGGTGTCTCCGGCATCCACGCCGCGGTCCATGCGACGATCCTGGCGCTGGAGCAGCTGACGGGTGAGCTCGGCGCCGATGTAGGTCAGCGGCTCCGGGGGGTAGTCGGGTTGCCGGGAGTCGACGAAGCACACCCGGGTGTCGTCGGTTTCGCGGCCGAGCACCCGGTCACGAAGGATCCGCCCGGCGGTGTGTGCCGGCGCGACCCCGTGTCCGGAGTAGCCGTAGGCGTAGTGGACACGGCCCCCGTCGAGGCTGCCGATGCGAGGCAGGAACCGGCTGGTGACCGA
>SLLJ01000504.1 GCA_007134165.1 Nitriliruptoraceae bacterium
GATCTCACGCATGACCGACAGCATCCCACGCCCCTGCGACACCCCGTCCACACCACCGCCCACGACAGACCAAGACAGCCGCCTACAGGTGATGAACCAACCCCCAGCAGCTCACGACCCCGACACCGGCCGGTGAGGATCCCGGCCACGTAGCCCGAACGGTGACCGACCGGGCGATGCTGCGCTGCACCTCAGCCGGGATGACCCGACGCATGAGCGCGACCACCTCGGCGGTGAACAGCGGGTAGACCTCTACGTCGTCGAGGCTCAGCGTGACCGGCTGCTCGATCTCGATGTCGACGAACCCCGTGCGCGTGAGCTTGCCAACGAGCACGCGCTCACTGACCGCGCCGGCGATGCAACCGGCCCAGGCCGCGCCGCTGGCGAGCACCTCGGGAGGCAGGTCCTGGTCGACGACGAGATCGGTCAGGTACAGCCGGCCGCCGGGCACCAGCACGCGGGCGATCTCCGCCAGCGCGCGGCTCTTGCGCCGCGAGAGGTTGAGCACACCGTTGGGGATGACCACCTCGACGCTCGAATCAATGAGCGGCAATGCCTCCATCTCGCCGTCGAGAACGTCGCACCACGCGGCGACACCGGCCTGCTCGCTGGCCTGACGGGCACGCTCGCACATCTCACCGAGCAGGTCGACCGCGATCGTCGTTCCCGTGGGTCCGACGCGCCGGACCGCGAGGATGCTGTCGATGCCGCCCCCGCAGCCCAGGTCGAGCACCACCCCCCGATGTCTGTGCCGGGTGGCGAACCGGGTCGCCAACACCCAACGCCCACCGCACGGCGATCTCGGGCACCCCGGCCAGATCCTCGGGCAGGTAGAACCGCTCGGCCACGTGGCGGCCCGCTCCGGCGGGGATCGCCTGGTAGGCACGGCGCACCACCTCGCGGATCTCGTCCTGGTACCTCAGGTCCGTGGACGAACGGTTCATCGGTGCTCCTCGTGGCAGCGTTCGTGAGATGAGCGGCGGATGGTCAGGCCGGTCCCGCGTCACGCGCCCGCGAGTGATTCATCGCCCCCCAGCGCGTCGATGACCCCATCGAGCCGGTCGTGCACGTCGGGGGGCAGCGACGCCGCCGTTGGGGTGCGCAGCAGGGTGCGCAGTTCGCGGACGAACTCGAGCTCCCCACAACAACGCCGACAGAACGCCAGATGCTGTTCGAGCTGCTGCTCGTGGTTCGGCTCGAGGCCTCGGTCGAGGTGGTCCCACAACCGACGCACAGCCTCGCGGCAGCCGGGCGGCACGCTCATCGCCGCCCCCTTCCCGCCGCAACGGCCGTGCCGTGCGTAGGCTGCTCGAGCAGGCCGGACTCCTCGGCGCACTCCCACAGAGCACGCTCGAAGCGCTGCCGGCCGCGGTGCAGCTGCGAGAGCACCGTGCCCAACGGCAGCTCGAGCATCGCCGCGATCTCGTAGGTGTCGAAGCCCTCCACGTAGCGCAGCACGACCGGCGCACGCTCATGGTCGGGCAGGCGCTGGAGCACGAGGTGGACGTCCTGGGCACTGAAGGTGCCGAGCACGTCGACGTGCAACGTGTCCGAGTAGGGCAGCGGGTCCTCCTCGACCAGGGTCGCGTACAGGGAGAAGTGCTCGGGCTCGTCGACCGGCAGCTCATCGGGCCGCCGGCCTCGTGCCCGCAACCGGTCGCGCCACACGTTGGTGAGGATGGCCCGCAGCCAGCGAGGACCGGCACCGGGGTCGTCGAGCTTCCCGGAGGCGCGACAGGCCCGCACGAGCGTCTCCTGCACCAGGTCCTCGGCGTCCTGCCCGGCCAGATGCCGGGCCAGCGCATACAACCCCGGCAGCTCGCGACGGGCGAGCTGCTGCAAGGCCTTGCGATGTCCGGTCTCCACGCCACCCCCAACGGTTGGCCATGCTCGCTGGTCGCCCGGACCTTGTCCACCTCCGGTCAGCCGCCAGGGTCACACGATCTCGAGCGAGGTGGTCACCTCCACCGGGTTGACCAGCATGTCGCGGACCGGGGAGGTGTCCTGCACGTAGGAGCACAGCGCGGTGAGCTGCTCGTCGGTCGCGTCGGGGCTCGACACGCGGCCGGTGACGCGGATCGCGGTGAACCCGGGCCGCGGTGCCTGCTGGCCGAGGAACGAGCGGACATCGAGGTCCCCCTCCACCTCGTAGTCCATCCGGGTGATCTCGATGCCCTGAGCGGCCGCGTTGGCGATGTAGCCCACGGCGTAGCAGAAGGCCAGCGCCTGCAACACGAGCTCCACGGCGTTTGGGCCCTGGTTGGAGCCGAGCAGGACGGGGGGCTCGTCCCCATGCAGTGTGAAGGACACGTCGCGGGTGTCGTCGGGCTGTCCGGCATGGTCGAACCCGTGGATGCGTCCGATGCTGTGGGTTCCATCCTGCCAACTGCTGCTGGCCCGGAACGTGAAGGTGCCGACCGCAGGATCGGCCTTGGTCGCCTCGATGGTCTGCACGAGCTGCTCGACGTCGATGCCGTTGCGTAACGTCGTGGTGGTCGCCATGGTGCTCCCTCTCCTCGTGGTTGATGGTGTGGTCAACGGCAGTCGGTGACCTGCCGTCATCTCCAAAGACAGACGTCGGGGCGGCACGAGGGATTGCGATCCGACCGCTACCGCTGCGACCACCGAACAGCCCGTGCGACGGCAGCGCGTGCGATCGGCTGTCCTGCCGCGCCGGTGCGACGGACGCCGCCGTCGTCGGGTCAGCTCACCGCCGACGACGGGGCCACACTGATCGCACTCGTCGTGGCGGTGGCCGTCGCGGTCGGCTTCGAGATCGGGAGGACGACCGGGCAGTGCGCGCGACGGCGGGAACCAGCGGCCGTGTCCGGGCAGCTCAGCGCTGATCCGCGCCTTCGGCGCTGCCGGTCAGATGGCGCCGCATGAGCACGCGCGGGAACCCACCGGACACCGACTGCGTGCCGCCCGCCCACTCGAACCCGGCACGCTCGAACAGGGCACGGGTGCCCACGTAGGCCATCGTGGTGTCGACCTTCGCTCCCCGGTTGTCGACCGGGTAGCCCTCCACCGCGGGAGCCCCCTGCAAGCGGGCCTGCTCCACCGCACCCTCGAGCAGCGGCAGCGAGATCCCGCGCCCCCGGTGGCCCGGACGCACCCGGATGCACCACACCGACCACACCGGCAGGTCGTCGACGTGGGGGATCTTGCGCGACCGCGCGAAGGGCAGCTGCGCCCGGGGAGCCACCGCCGCCCACCCGACGACCTCGGAGCCGTCGTAGGCGAGCACGCCGGGGCCACGGCCGCTACCACACAGCGTGCGGACGTACTCACCCCGGGCCGGGCCGACGAGCTCGCGGTTGGTCCGTGAGTCGAGGCGGTGGCTCAGACACCAGCACACCGACGCATCGGACTTCTTGGGCCCGAGCATGACCGCGACATCCTCGAACCGATCGAGGGTGGCAGCAGCGACCTCGATCACCATCGGCGACCTCCTCCCCGGTGGCAGGTGGCGAGTTCAGGGCAACGATATGGCACGATGCGCACCGCTCAGCGCCCCGGCACGACGGCGGGATCGGGCAGCGGATCGCGCGGCATCGCGGCAGACGCCGAGGTCCAGGAGACCCGCAGCTGGGCGACCAGGCACGCCGGATCCTCGGCGAAGCACCGCTGCCCGAGCACCCACGCTTGCGCCTGAAGCTCGGCACGTCGGCGATCGAGCAGTCCGCACAGGGCCGCCACCTCGCGCTCGGCCGTGAAGCGGTCGGGATCGGCGGTGAGGTCACGGCGCAGGACCGCCAGGTCGTGATCGTCGCCCAGCAGATCGGTCAACTCGTGCACCTGGTTTCGTCGTGCGGCGAGGACCGCGGGCCAGGCGGACTCGAGCAGGCGCAGGTGATGACGGTGGTACTTGGCGCGTTTGCGCCACAGGTGGAAGGTGGACGAGGTCGCATCGTCGTAGGCGTCCTGCATCCGCGCGCGAGCTCGACCGTAGGTCTTGGCCAGTCCTCCCTCGAACACCTCGAAGCCATCGTCCTCGAGCTCCCAACCGGCGACGCGCTCGCGGGCCTGTTGAAGCTGCGCACCGACGGCCTGCAGCCGCTGCTCGAGATCGTCGTCCAAGACTTGCTCACGCCGCTCGACCAGGCGCTCGCGGATGGGGGCGAGCTCCTGGGCCATCCCGTCGTCGCTGAAGCGTGCGACCAGCGCGTCGAAGGTCTCCACGGCCACACCGACGTCCCGGGCCCCGGAGAGGGGCCGCATCATGTCCCGGAACGCCACGTTCTCCCGGTCGTAGAGTTCGGGGGCGGCACCACGCACCAGCCGCAGCAGCGCTCGCGCCTTCTTGCCCCGCTGCCGCACACGGTGCACGGCACGGTGCGGGTCCTCGCCGCCGAGCTCCTCCAAGCCACGATCGATCTGTGCAACGGCGAGACGCCGCAACTCGTCCTGGGGTTCGGCATCCGGGTCCCAGCGGAAGGCGGCCACCGCCGTCAACTCCTCGGTCGGTTGCGGGAAAGACACGAGTCACCGTAGCGACGAGGGCGCCGATGCCCGATGGACGAACGACGGGGCCACGCACGACCAGCGGCGTTGGCCGATCTGGCACCGACCTGTCGTGAGTTGCCGCAGTACCCGGCAGGCGATGACAGGAAATGATAGTTTACGCCCATTTCCTGGCACCTCACTGGGTCCGGTTCCCGCCCTGCGGGTCGCACGCCGTCGACAAGGTGATGACAAGGTCGAGGAGGAGTGATGCTCGGGGATCGCGTCCGCGGGTTGCGGCTCGAGCGTGGCTTGACGCAAGCCCAGTTGGCCCAGTTCGCCGGAGTCAGTCGCCAACTGGTCGGCGCGGTCGAGGCGGAACGCCACCTCCCCCGGGTCGATGCCGCCGTGCGCCTCGCCACCGCGCTGTCCACCACGGTAGAGGAACTGCTCGCTGCGGACACCCGATACGTGGCCGGGGTGCTGGAGGAGCCCGCCGAAGGTTCGTTGGTCCGGATCGCGCGGGTCGGCGACCGGTTGGCCTGCGTTGCTGCAGCGGGCTCCGGAGAAGGGTGGGCCAGCGCCGACGGGCAGATCCGTGACGGGGGCGTGCGGCTGTTCGACGTGGAACGGCCTGCGGTCCTGGTCGCCGGCTGCGATCCGATCATCGGACTCGCTGCCCGGTTGCTGGAGGTGACCAGGGGACCTCGCGTCGTGCCCGTGGCCACCTCGAGTGCTGCGGCCGTCACCGCCCTGATGGGGGGCCGTACCCACGCGGTGATGGTCCACGGACCCGAGGGACGGCTCCCGGCAGCTCCAGCAAACGTTCGGCGCTGGCACATCGCGACCTGGCAGGTCGGGCTGGCTGCCCCGGCCGACCTCCCGGATGGATGGGTGGACGACGCTCTCGCCGGCCGGCTGCCCGTCGCGCAGCGCGAGTCCGGCGCGGGCAGCCAGGCCGCCTTCGAGCGCGCCAGACGTCATCGTCAGGTCAGCGCAAGCAGGGTCTCAGGCCCCCGGGTCAGTGGCCACGCCGAGGCTGCCTGGCGCGCTGCGACCGACGGCATGGTCGCCGTGACCATCGAACCCGCGGCGCGCGCAAACGGGCTGGCCTTCCACGCCCTGGAGGTGCACCGCTCGCAGCTGTGGGTGGCGCAGGAGCACCTCGACAACGCGGTGCTCCACGCCTTCCTGCAGGAGCTCACGGGCGAACGCGTCGAACGCCGGCTCAGCGCGATCGGAGGCTACGACCTCTCCGAGACCGGCAGCGAGCTCGCCGCATGACCATCCGCCGCCAACGCAGCCATCCCGCAGCGCTTGCCGTCCTCGCCGTCCTCGCCGTCCTCGCCGGATCCCTCACCGCCTGCGGTTCGAACGTTCAGGCGGTGACCCCCGGCGATCCTCTGCTCATCGCCGGAGCCGCCGACCTACAGCCCGCTTTCACCGTGCTCGGTGAGCGCTTCGAGCAGGCCACGGGCGAGCAGGTGGTGTTCAGCTTCGGTTCCTCCGGACAGCTCGCCCAACAGTTGATCGAAGGTGCTCCGATGGACGTGTACGCCTCGGCGAACGTGGCGTTCGTCGAGCAGGTGCTCGCAGCCGGGGTCGGCGACCCCGACACGCAGACCACCTACGCGTTCGGGCGAATCACGATCTGGTCCTCCGATGCGGCCTGGCGCGGCTGGGATTCCCTCGAGGACCTCGCCGCTGACGAGGGCATCGCGAACATCGCGATCGCCAACCCGCAGCATGCGCCCTACGGGCTGGCCGCCCGGCAGGCCCTGGAGTCCGCCGGGCTCTGGGATTTGGTCGCACCTCGGCTCGTGTACGGCGAGAACATCGCCGATACCCAGCGACTGGCCGCGACCGGAAACGCCGAGGCCGCCATCATCGCGCTGTCGCTGGCGCTCGCCGCCGACGAGGCCGGCGACGGCACCTGGGTCCTACTGGACGAACAGCTGCACGAGCCACTGCAGCAGGACCTGATCGTGGTCGCCGAGGACCCCGACCGAGCGGCGCTGGCCGCGCAGTTCCTCGCCTACGTCGACGCCGAGGAAGGTCGGCAGGTCATGCGCCGCTTCGGGTTCCTGCTGCCGGGTGAGCAGCCCACCGGCGTGCTCGCACCATGAGCGAGATCGACCTCTTCCCCCTGCTGCTGTCGCTGAGGGTCGCGACCATCGCCACGCTGATCACCACCGTGGTCGGCGTCGGGGCCGCGTACGCACTGGCCCGGTTCCGGTTCCCAGGCCGCGGCTTGATCGAAGCCGTCGCGAGCCTGCCGATCGTGCTGCCCCCCACCGTGCTCGGCTACTACCTGCTGGTCGTGATCGGACGCAACTCCCCGATCGGGCAGGCCTACGAGGCGGTGTTCGGCCGGCCGCTGGTGTTCACCTGGCAGGCCGCCGTGGTGGCTGCGGCCATCGCGAGCCTGCCCTACTGTCTGCGCACCGCCACCGCCGCGATCAGTGCCGTCGACGCGGGCTACGAGGAAGCGGCCCGCGTGGCCGGACTGCACGGCACCCGGCTCGCGTTCACCGTGACGCTGCCGCTGGCGGCCCGCGGGATCATCGCCGGGATCTCGCTGGCCTTCGCGCGGGCGCTCGGCGACTTCGGCACCACCATCATGGTCGCCGGCAACATCCCCGGCCGGACCCAGACGATGCCCATCGCCGTCTACGACCGAGTCCAGGCCTTCGACTACACCACCGCCGGGCTCCTCGCTGGCGTGCTGTCAGTGGTCGCCATCGTGGTCCTGCTCGGTGTTCGTCGACTCGAGCGGTCAGCGCTGTGAGCCTCGAGGTCGACGTGCGCGGCCGCATCGGCGACTTCCACCTCGATGCCCGTTTCGCACTGCCCCGCGGTCTGACCGTGCTGTTCGGACCCTCCGGTGCCGGCAAGACCCGGCTGCTGCGGTTGATCGCCGGGCTGGACCGACCCGTCGACGGGTCGATCACCCTGGACGGCGAGGTGTTCGACGACGTCGCCGGCCGCCGTCATCTGCCCACCCACGAGCGCCGGATCGGCATGGTGTTCCAGCAGCCCTACCTGCTGCCCCACCGCACCGGCCAGGCCAACGTCGCGCTCGCGGTGCGTGGCAGCGACCGCCACGCCCGCCGGGCTCGGGCGGACGAACTGCTCGGGCTGGTCGCCGCGGGTGAGCTCGCCGCCCGACGTCCTCACCAGCTCTCCGGCGGGCAGCGGCAACGCATCGCTCTGGCCCGGGCGCTGGCCGGCGACCCAAGGCTGCTGCTGCTCGACGAGCCGTTCAACGCCTTGGAGGTCCCCGTCCGCCGTCGCCTGCGGTCCATGGTCCGCGACCTCGTCGCGGACAGCGGCGTGCCCACCCTGTTCGTCACCCACGACCCCGACGAGATGCGCGAACTCGCCGAGCACGTCCTGCTCGCCGACCACGGCGACATCCACGAGCTTCGCGATATCGAGGAGATCATGGCCGGACTCGATGATCCCCGCACACCTGGCTGATGCCGCCGCGCGGCCGCGCAGTGCACCACCTGCAGCCTCATGCCACCACGATGCAGGGCTCGCCACCATGAGCAGTCCGCTCGTGGCAGCATCGGGATGTCGATGGAGGCAGCGGTGCGATCCGGGGAGGAGGCACCGTGGAGGCGCGCGTCGGATCACAGGGACGGCTCGCCCTGCCGCGCGCGCTGCGGCAGCAGTTCGGCGCCGAGGATGGCGGGTCCATCAGGCCAGCGTCGAGAACGGCCGCCTGATCCTGGAGACCCGCGACGCGTTGCTGCGCCGGATGCAGCGCGAGATCGTCGACGCCCTCGACGAGCCCCGGTCGCTGGCCGATGAGCTCATCGCCGAACACCGCGCCGAGGCGTGTCGCGAGGCAGGCGCGTGAACGTGGTGCTCGACGCCACCGCGCTGCTCGCGCTACTCCAGCAGGAACCCGGCTCCCAGCCGGTCGCCCGCGCCCTTGGCGATTCGGCCATCAGCGTCGCCGACCTCGCCGAGGTCGCCACCAAACAGGCAGACCTTGGCCTCGACGCGAGCCTGCTGGTCGCCCGTGTTGAGGCCCTCAGCATCAGACCTTTCGCCGTCACGCGGGAGGACGTCGCCACCCAGGCCCGGATCCGACGGCTCGACGACGGTTGCCGGCTCGGCCTATCGCTCAGCGACCGACGGTGTCTCGCGCTCGGTCTGCACCTGGAGGTTCCCGTGATCACGACCGACAACGTGTGGGCAGAGCTCGACCTGCCCATCGAGGTGGTGCTGATCTGCTGACACGCACCTGGCTCAGCCGGCCGCGGCGCCGACGCGGGTGTCGAGCCAGGCGAGAAGCTCAGCGATGACCTCGTCGCGGTTGGTCTCGTTGAGCATCTCGTGGCGGCCGCCCTCGTACAGCCGGATGGTGACGTCGAGGAGGCCCGCCGCCTGGTAGTGCGCAGCAAGCGACGCGATCCCGTCGGCGCCACCTACCGGATCGTCGGTGCCCGCGAAGAGGTAGACCGGCAGCTGCGGCGGGGCAACGGCCCGCACCCGCTCGACCTGACCGATCACCCGCAGCCCGGAGAACAGGTCGAGGTAGAACTGGGTGGTCTTCACCTGACCGCACAACGGGTCCGCAAGACATGCGTCGACCATCTCGGCATCGCGTGACAGCCAGTCCGACTCGGTGCGGGCGGGCTCGAACGCACGGTTGAAGCCGCGGCCGACCAGCGACTCCAGCAGCGTCGATCGGCCGCGGGGTCCCAGCCGCCGCCGCTCGAGTCGCGCCAGCAGGGCTCCCGCCTCCACGATCGGCCCGGCCGGCCCCGACGAGCCGGACAGCACCATCGCATCGAGGTCTTCGGGGAAGGTGAACAGGTACTGCTGAGCGAGGAACGAGCCCATCGAGTGCCCCAGCAGCACCACGGGCAGGCCGGGATGGTCGGCCTGTGCGCGCAACGTCACCCGGTGCAGGTCGTCGAGCAGCAGCGCCCAGCCGCCCCGGTCCGCGAGGTGGCCCAGGCCGTCCTCGTCGCGGGCGGTGATCCCGTGCCCGCGGTGATCCTCGATGTAGGCCGCCCACCCAGCGTCGTTGAGGGCTGCGGCGACGTGGTCATAGCGCCGGGCATGCTCGCCCATTCCGTGCGCCAGGTTCACCACCCCCCGGGCAGCAAGGCGGTCGGGCTCCCACCGGTGGACCATGACGGGCACGCCGTCGCGGGTGTCGAGCTCAAAGGCCTCGTACGACATCGTGCGCCCGTTCGGTGCCGCGGACCGCCCCGTCGACGGTCCGGCGCGACGGTAGCCGGCCCAGTCGCGGCCGCGCCCACACCGACCGTGGCGCGCTCCACCTGGCGAACCCATCCGGGCGGCCGCGACCAGCGCACACCACATCCCGACCAAGCCCTTCACCGTCACGACCGTCGCGACCGTCGCCCCGCACACGACCACCGGCGCATGGCGCAGGCAGGCGCTTCTCGGAGAACCATGGAAGTGGCGTTGGCCGCGCCCATCTGCGGAGTCACCGATCGGTCTGGCCAACAGCTGCCAAGCGAATCCCTTCCTCCTGCGCTCGACTCACCGTGGGGGTCGGATCGAGCGAGGGCAGACTGGTCGTCGCTCATTCGAGCGGCGGTGCGGTCAGGAGGCCCAACAACGTCCCGGCCAGAAGGTGGAGCGGCTGGCGTGCAACGCACCAATCTCGGGCGGTTCAGGCATCGGCCGGCCAACCGGCTGAAGATCGAGCGCCGGGTGTGATCGCCGGGCAGGTGCGTGCGGATCGGTGGGTGCGAGACGGCCGTCGAGGCGGTCCCGGTCCCTCTCGGTCCTCCCGGTCCTCCCGGTCCTCCCGGTCCTCTCGGTCCTCCCGGCCACGATGACGATGATCGGAGGCGGCAGCGAAGACGGCCGAGACCCACCGGGTGGTGTTCGCCGGCCTTGGGGCGTCGGAGTCGATGCCGCGCGCTGGGGGCGCGGGGCCTTGGGGTCTTGGGGCCGATGCTGTGCGGGGGGTTTTGGACATGGCTGGCCCACCCTGCGCAGAGTTGGGCAGCAGGGTGGGCGCATGCAGGTGGGCTGTGTGTCGGACCGACTTTCGGGC
>SLLJ01000404.1 GCA_007134165.1 Nitriliruptoraceae bacterium
AGATCAGGTAGTCGTCGTGTTCCCCGGGCGGCACGAAGGTCGCCAGCGCCGCCTCGGCCTGCTCGCCGCTGAGTCCCCGCTCACTTGCCGCCGCAGCGAGGTTGCCACCCGTCGCCACGCCAGCGCCCAGGCGTGCCCCGAGCACCCCCAGGATCAAGCCAAGCACGAGCACGAGCGCAAGACCGACCTTCCCCGTCAGCCACGAGCGTCGCGATGTCGTTTCTTCGGTCATGTCCTCGTCCTCCGGTGAACGATCAGGTAGCCCGCCTCCGCCGCCGACCGAGCACGACCACCGCGCTCCGGACGACACAACCATTAAAGCATGAGTGATGCACCAATCGTTAGCTAAACGCAAAGGGTTAAGGCCAAGGTCCCTTCCGGTCGCCGAACGGCCCCTCGACGACTGGGCCAAGAGACCCTACGCCGGGAACCGGACGCTCTCCCGACACCTCCCGACGCGGGCTACGGGGTCCGCACGCCTGGATGAAGCCCGCGCACCACAAGATCGGGATCGCGGAACGGGCGCACCCGGTCGGGATCGCGGTCGGCGCGGGCGAGGCGGCAGACTTCAGGCCACCTCGTGTGCCACCTCGGCGTTCCAAGCGGATTTGATCGCGCGCCACGCCTCGTCGGTCAGGCTTCGCCGCCAGTACGGGGAGCACGACCGCGCGACACGGTCCAGGTTGCGCTCGGCCAGCAGATGACGCCGGACCTCCCGGACCTCGCCGGCCTCCCCGTGAACGAAGGCCTGGACCCGCCCGGGAAGCTCCGGCAGATGCGCCACGGCGTCCGCGAGCAGCGCCGCGTCACACTCCGTCTCACCGCCGCGGTGCAGCCAGCGCAGTTCGACACCCCTCGCGCGCGCCAGGTCCAGTTCGTGGTCGGGGCCGTCGACCACGACGAGCGCCGCCCCACGAGCGTTGGAGGGCAGCGCCTCCAGTGATGCGGCGATCGCCGGCAGGGCCGACTCGTCCCCGGCCAGCAGGTGGTGGTCGGCGGCAGGGTCAGGCCGGTAGCCGCCGCGCGGGCCGGTGAGCACGAGCACGTCGCCGGCCCCCGCGCCGGCGGCCCAGGTGCCGCCCGGTCCCCCATGGTGGGCGACCACGTCCAGGGTCAGCTCGCCACGAATCGCATCGAAACGCCGGACGGTGTAGCGGCAACGTGCCGGCGGCAGGTCGGCGGGCTGCTCGGAACGGACCGCCTCGAGGTCGAACGGGGCCGCGTTGGGGGCATGATCCGGGGGATCGCCACGTTGACGCAGGCGTCGGTTTGCTCCGGGGGGCGGAACCCGGCCAGGCCGTCACCGCCGAGCACCAGGCGGACCATGGCCGGGGTCAGCCAGGTACGGGAGCGAACGGTGCCCTACATGCATCGGTCTCCGGAAGGAGCCGGGTGGGGAACCAGCGGAGGACCTGACCGCTCGGGCCGGAGGGGATGCTTCGGCAGGCCCGGTGGACCCCCAACTTGACATATGCATTTCTTTTCATGCATAGTGGTGCGCACGAAAGGACGAAACTCTAGCCACGTCGACCGACACTGAGGAGCCGCCATGACCCTCGCACCCACCCTGCCCATCGAGCAATCGACAGCAGGGGGTGCGCAGCGGCCAGCGCATCGATCCGTGAGCCACCGCATCGACGCGGCGCCGACAGAAGGAACCTGCCTGGTCTGCAGCGGTTCGGCCCCGCAACCCGACGGGTGCTGCTCGCCGGCCTGCGCCCACCTCGCGCACCTCGAACTTCAGGCCACCAGCCGTCGGCTGCAGGACCGCAGCGGCGGAGCCGGGAGCGAATCGGCCAGCGGTGTGGATCACCGACGGCTCGCCGAGCGTGCGGGCCGGCTGTCCTCCGCGCTGCTGCGGTGGCGCGCAACGGTCGACCCCGGCCGCTGCTCGGGCCTGGCGACCCCCCTGCGCCACCGCTCGGTGCCGGCAGCCGGCAACCGACGCTGAGCCGCCGCGGGCAGTCGGGCTGACACGTGCGACGTCGCGGAAGGCCGTGCAGGGCCGGCAGGAGCCGGTGACCCCGCTGGTGCTCGGCGGAGTCATCAAGCGCACGCCACCGTGCAGACCGTGATGCCGCGGCGGGATCTTGGCACGGGCGTGATCAGCCACCGGCATCTGCACCACGATATGGCGCTCATCAGCGGCCTGTGCAACGTGCGCGTCGATCTGGTGGGCGACGGCCGCAGCCTGCGTCGCAGATCGACCATCTCCGGCCGCTTCGAGATCGAAGGCACGAGCCTCGTGTACGCGGACGACGCAGTGGGGTGACCCAACCTGGTGCGCGTGGCGGCCGGCACCCGCCTGGTGCTCACCCACGTGGTCGGAGCCACCGGACGATTGCTGGCCGACAGCTGGCCGGGAGCTGGCCGGGAGCTGGCCGGGAGTTGGACCGGCCGGAGGCGCGGGCCACCGTCGGT
The DNA here is from genome assembly GCA_007134165.1 of Nitriliruptoraceae bacterium. Taxonomy (GTDB): domain Bacteria; phylum Actinomycetota; class Nitriliruptoria; order Nitriliruptorales; family Nitriliruptoraceae; genus SKJO01. Next base: position 2,422 of record SLLJ01000404.1, read on the forward strand.
GGCCAGGCGAGCGTGCCGGTGATCTCGCCCGCTACGAGACCGGACCGACCGATCCCCCGGCGTCACGACCGGTCACGACGCCGATCCGACCAGCGGGCAGCGCCGACAGGCCGGCCGGGAGGGCACGGGAGTGCAGCCACTCGTGCCGCACCCCACCGGCAGCGACGCCACCTCGACGTCGGGCAACCAGCCGCGCTGCTGAC
>SLLJ01000436.1 GCA_007134165.1 Nitriliruptoraceae bacterium
GTCGCCGTCGGCGACCGACGACGAGTGGCTCTTCACCTCGACCCCGAGATCGGCAAGGCGGCGCATGACCTCCTTGTTGTGGAGGCCGGTCTCCTTGGCCAGTTCGTAGACGCGGACCTTGTTGCTCACGCGTACTCGCTCCTCACGGTGCCTCGGGCACCCGGTGATGCAGAACCTCGCGGTGCAGCGCCTCGAGCGCTGCCTGGGCTTGCTGAGCCGACACACCCCGCAGAGCACGCCGCAGCGCACCGGCGCCGCGTTCGGCAGCTGCCTCGATGCAGGAGATGTCGGGACACAGGTAGGCGCCTCGGCCGGGCAGTCGCCCCTGTCGGTCGACGCGGACACCGGACGGGGTCCGGGCTACGCGTACGAGCACGTCCTTGGCGTGGGCCGATCGGCAGCCGACGCACGTCCGGACCGGCCCGCGGGGCGCTTGGGGGCACAAGGGTACTTCCTCCGAGGCGTCGGGTCAGGTCGCCGCGTCGGGCGACTCGTTGTCCGGTGCCTGATCCCCGCTCTCCTCGAGCGCCCGCTGACGCTTGGCTTCGGCGGATTCGAACGCCGCGTCGATGGCCGCCTCACCCGCCGCCGACAACGGGTTGCCGAACTCGTCGACCAGCCCCGCGTCGAAGGCCTCCTGGAACGCGCGCTGCTCCTCGTCGAACTGCGACTCGGACTTGATGTCGATGCGCCACCCGGTCAGACGGTTGGCCAGCCGGGCATTCTGACCCTCCCGCCCGATCGCCAGCGACAGTTGGTAGTCGGGCACGATCACCAGCGCCGTGGCCTCGTCCGGGTAGAGGTAGACCTGGGAGACCTTGGCGGGGGACAGCGCGTTGCCCACGAGACTCTCGGGCTCGTCGGACCAGCGCACGATGTCGATGCGCTCGAGTTCCTCGGCGTGCAGTTCCTTCTGCACGCTGCGCGCACGCTGGCCCCCGGGGCCGACGCAGGCACCCACCGGGTCGACGTTGGCGTCGTTGCTGGCCACGGCGACCTTGGTGCGATGGCCCGCCTCCCGGGCGATGCCCTTGATCTCGACGATGCCCTCTTCGATCTCGGGGACTTCGAGCGCGAACAGGCCGACCACCAGGGCCGGGTGCGTGCGCGAGGCCACGATCTGGGCGCCACGCTGCTGCTTGCGGACTTCGATGACGACCGCACGGCTGTGGGCGCCGTGCTCGAGCCGCTCATTGGGGATCTGCTCGGAGAAGGGCAGCAGGGCTTCAGTACGACCGAGTTCGATCAGCGTCACGTTGCCCTGCTGGCTGATCTGTCCGGACACGATGTCGCCTTCGCGACCGACGTACTCGCCATAGGTGGCCTCCCGCTCGGCCTCGCGCAGCCGTTGCAGGAGCACCTGCTTGGCGGTCTGCGCCACAATGCGCCCGAACTCCTTGGGCTCCTCGCGCCACTCGGAGACCACGTTGCCCTCGTCGTCGAGCTCCTGGGCGAAGAGCATGACCTCACCGGTGGTCCGGTCCACGCTGACCCGCGCCTCGTCGGCCGAGGCGATCGACGAGCGCTTGTAGGCCGAGGCCATAGCGGTCTCGAAGGCCTCGACGACGGTGAGGAAGTCGATGCCCTTCTCGCGCTCGATCTGGCGCAGGGCGTCGATGTCGATCTTCACAGGCTGCCTCCTCGTTCGTCGCTGCCGCTCACCACGGCAGCACGACCGTCGCATGATCGATGGCCTCGAGGTCGACTTCGACCTGCTCGTCGTCGGCCTGCACGACGATGTCCTCGACGCGGACCGCGACCACGGTGGCCGTCCCGAGGTCGGGGTGGGTCACGCCCTCCCGCCAGACCAGGCGCACCTCACGGCCGAGGTTGCGGGCGAAGTCCTGGGCTCGCCGCAGCGGACTCGCCGCGCCCGGCGAGCTGACCTCCAGGGTGTGCGCCCCGGCGATGAGATCCTGCTCGTCGAGCAGGTCACCGAGATCCCGGGCCAGCTCGGCGATCGCGTCGACGTCGACGCCGGATGCCGGCTCGTCCGGGTCGAACTCGGCGGGCAGGGACACCCGCACGTCGGCGACCACCCGGACCAGTCGCCGGCCGCTTGCACCCTCGACAGCAACCTCGAGCAGTTCCACGCCCAGTTCGTCGGCGAGCGGGTCGGCCAGCGCGCGGATGCGCTCGGGCAGACCGTCGTCGTCGTGGTTGGTCATGGCCCGCCTCGCTCGTGGATCGTGCCGTCACCCTCCGGCGGTCTCACGGCGACGGCCGGCCCGAGGGGCCGGCCGACTCGCGGACATCCGTTGTCATGGCCGTTGCTGCTGCCGTCACCGCAGGGATCGCCGACGGATTGGGTCGAACATCGAGGGCGCGGCAGACCCGCCCGCGTCCTCGTGGGACCCGTGACCGTACCATCTCCACCCGGAGGCCGCCACGAGCACCCCCGGAGCCCTCGCAGCGGGGGGAAGCTCAGGCCACGATCGGCGGCCCCTCACCACGCTCGGCGCGGATCTCGTCGGCCATCTCGGTCGCGAAGTGCACGAGCGCCTCGACGATGTCCTCCTCGCGGACCGTGGCGATGCGCTCCCCGCGCCGGATGATGTCGCCCTTGCCGTTGCCGGCTGCGACCCCGAGGTCGGCTTCACGGGCCTCACCGGGGCCGTTGACCACGCAGCCCATCACGGCCACCCGCAGCGGCGCCTCGATGCCCTCGAGCCCCTTCTGCACGTCCTCGGCCAGCGTCCACACGTCGACCTGCGCCCGACCGCACGACGGACAGGACACGACGTCCAGGCCGCGCTCGCGCAGGTGCAGCGACTCGAGGATCGCGATGCCCGCCTTGACCTCCTCGACCGGATCGGCCGACAGCGAGACCCGGATGGTGTCACCGATGCCCTCGGCGAGCAGCGTGCCGATGCCCACGGCCGACTTGATCGATCCGGTCTTGAGCGGCCCGGCCTCGGTCACCCCCAGATGCAGCGGGTAGTCGGTGCGATCGGCGAGCACGCGGTAGGTCTGGATCATGACCCAGGGATCCGAGTGCTTGACCGAGATCTTGGTGTCCCCGAAGCCCACGTCCTCGAGCAGTCGCACCTCTCGCAGCGCCGACTCGACCATCGCCTCGGGCGTGGGGCCGCCGAACTGCTCCAGGACCGACTCCTCGAGACTGCCGCCATTGACTCCGATGCGGATGGCGACCCCCGCCTCGTCAGCGAGCCGTCCGAGCAGCGCCACCTTGTCGTGCTTCTTGATGTTGCCCGGGTTGATGCGCACCCCGGCGCAGCCGGCCTCGATGGCCAGCACGGCGTACTTCCACTGGAAATGGATGTCGGCGATGACCGGGATGCGGGCATGCTCGGCGATGGCCGCGAGCGCCTCGGCGTCCTCGCGGCGAGGCACCGCAACGCGCACAATGTCGGCACCGGCCGCCTGTGCCGAGGCAATCGCCTGCAGCGTGAGGTCGACTTCGTGGGTGGGCGTGACCGTCATCGTCTGCACGCTGATCGGGGCCTCGCCACCGACCGCGATCGGTCCGAGCCGGATGCGGCGCGTGGGACGACGTTGCGGGCCGGTTGGCTCCCCGCCCGTCGGCGAGGTGGGCAGCACGGGCAGCGCAGTGCTCATCGGGACTCCTGACGGACTCAGAACAGCCGGATGGGGTCGGTGATGTCGAGGTAGAGCAGCACGAGGAAGACCGTGCCGAGCACGACCAGCACCGGGATCGCCACCGCCGCGATCGCCCGCGGGTCGACGGTGAAGTCGGTGGGTCGGCCCCGCAGGGCACGGACCAGATTGACGCTGCGCTCGACCGCGAGCACCGCGAGGTGCCCCCCGTCGAGTGGCGGCAGGGGCACGAGGTTGAAGATGCCGATGAAGATGTTGATCGAGGCGATCAGGCTGAGCAGGATCAGCACCGCGAACCCGGTGTCGGTCGACTGCCCGGCCAGGGAGGCGGCCCCGACCAGCGACACCGCCCCGTCCAACCCACGTTCCTCCGCGCCGGTGGCCTGGGAGAGCATCGCGGCCAGGCCCTGGGGGCTGAACACCCGCACCAGGGCCGCGATCGAGCCGGTGAAGATGGCCACGAAGCCACCCGGTCCGACGGTGGCCGCCTCGAGCGCCTCCACCGGACCGAGCCGCTCGAGTTCCTCGGCGGGGACCATGCCGATGAGTCCGATGGTCTCGCCGGTGTCGGGATCCTCGGTGCGCTCGGGCACCACGGTCAGCGTGATGCGCTCACCGTCGCGTTCCAGGCTCAGCACCACCGGACGGTCCGGGCGGGCCCGGATCGCCAGGCGGAGTTCGTCGTAGTCCTCGGAGGCGAACTGATCGACGGCCAGCAGCCGGTCACCAGGCTCGAGCCCGGCCGCTGCGGCCGGGCTGTCGGGGACCACCTGGGCGACCTCCGGGCCGACCTCGCCGGTGGGCAGGGGCAGCAGCGCGTACATCGCCACCAGCACGACCAACGCGATGAGGAAGTGGGTCAGCGAACCCGCAACGAGCACGACCGCGCGCTGCCAGGCCGGCCGGTCGTGGAAGAACCGGTTCTCGTCGCCGCGCAGCAGGCGATGGTGCAGGTCGCCGACCTGCCCGGTGTCGGGGATGCGCTCGGCGACCGCGGTGTGCAGCGCACGGAGCGCCGCCTGGGGGTCCCCACGATCACCCGCCCGCGCACGGGCGGTCGCCAGCAGTTCGTCAGCCTCGTCCGAAGGGGTTCCGCGCCGCAGCAGTTCGGCGCGGACCCGCGCCCAAGCCTGCTCGTCAGGGCCGGCCGAGGCCTGGCCGGGGACGGCGGCGGGCGCGAACAGCTCGCGCGTGCCGACCGGGGCGAGCCGCTCGTCGAGCGGCGACATGCCCTTGATGCGCACGAACCCGCCGAGCGGGAAGGCCTTGACCCCGTACTCGGTCTCGCCGCGCCGCGTGGACCACAGCGTCGGGCCGAAGCCGAGGAAGTACTGATCGGCCCGCATGCCGTAGCGTCGGGCGGTGAGCAGGTGTCCGAGCTCGTGCAGCATGATCGCGGCGATCAGGCTCAGCACGAACAGGGTGATCGACACCGCGCCGCTCATGAGTCTCCTCGCTGCTCGATGAGACGCCGGGCACGGGCACGCGCCCAGGCGTCGGCGTCGAGGACGTCCTGCAGGTCGTTCGGTTCGCCGGGATCGGTGGATCCCCACGCCTCCAGCGACGCCTCGACGATCCCGGCGATGTCGAGGAAGGCCAGGCCCCGGTGCAGAAAGGCGTCCACGGCGACCTCGTTGGACGCGTTGAGCACCGCCGGGAAGCTGCCGCCACGGCGACCGGCCTGCTCGGCGAGGTCCAGGGCGCGGAAGGTCGCGCGGTCGACGGGCTCGAAATCCAGCGACCCGGCAGCTGTCCAGTCACAGGCCACGAAGGCGTGGTCGAGCCGCTCCGGCCAGCCCAGCGCGAGCTGGATGGGCAGGCGCATGTCCGGCGGTGAGAGCTGCGCGAGGGTGGAACCGTCGACGAAGGTCACCATCGAATGCACCACCGACTGCGGGTGGACCACGACCTCGAGCCGGTCGAAGGGCACCGCGAACAGCTCGTGGGCCTCGATGAGCTCGAGGCCCTTGTTCATCAGGGTCGCGGAGTTGACCGTGACCACCGGCCCCATACTCCAGGTGGGGTGGGCCAGGGCCTGCTCCGGCCCGACCGCCGCGAGCTCGCCGGCGCGGCACCCACGGAACGGACCGCCGCTGGCGGTCAACACGAGCCGGGCGACCTCGTCACGCCGCCCGCCGCGCAGGCACTGCGCCAGCGCCGAATGCTCGGAGTCCACCGGCAGCAGCAGCTGTTCGCGGCCCCCGGCCGCCTCGGCGGCCGCCACGACCAGCGGCCCGCCGACGATCAGGCTCTCCTTGTTGGCCAGGGCGACCGGGGTGCCCGCGCCCAGCGCCGCGAGCGTGGGCTCGAGCCCGACCGCCCCGGTGACGGCGTTGACCACGAGGTCGGCGTCCGCGGCCGCCAGCTCGGCCGCGGCACCCGGACCGTCGAGCACCTCCAGCTTCGGACGGGCCGACGCGAGCTCCCTCGCAGCGGCGGCATCGGCCACCGCGACGCGCCGGACCCCGGTCGCGTCGGCCTGCGCGGCAAGTGCCCCCACATCGCGTCCGGCCGCGAGTCCGACCAGGCGGAACCGATCCGGGTGCGTGGCCACCACCTCGAGTGCCTGGGTGCCGATCGATCCCGTGGAACCGAGCAGGACGATCGACTTCACCGGCTCTCCTCCCCCCGCTGCTCGATGCGCTCGGCAGCCCCGACCGCGACCGGGAGCCGGGAGCCGGCGCCCAGGGCATAGGTCGCCATCAGCTGTCCGCAGGCCGCATCCGCATCCCGTCCGCGGGTGTCGCGCAGCGTGACCTGAGCGCCCCGGGACCGGACCCGGTCGACGAAGCTGCGGGTGCGGCCTCGGGAGGGCTCCCGCCAGCGGACACCCGGGGTGGGGTTCATCGGGATCACGTTGACGTGCGCCCCGAGCCGGCGGGCGATCGCCGCGAGCCGGTCGGCCTGGTCGTGGTCGTCGTTGACCTCACCGATCAGGCACCACTCGATGGTGACCCGTCGCCCGGTACGGCGGCGGTAGCCGGCCACCGCCTGCTCGAGCTCGCCCAGCGGGTGACGACGGTTGACCGGGACCAGTTCGTCGCGCAGTTCGTCGGTGGCCGCATGCAGGCTGACCGCCAGAGTCACCGGCAACCCGAGCTCGGCCAGCCGGCGGATACCGGGGACCAGTCCCACCGTCGACACGGTGATGCCGCGTGCGGACAGTCCGAAGCCGTCCGGCTCGTGCAGCCACCGCACGCTGTCGAGGGTCGCCGGCAGGTTCGCGAGCGGCTCGCCCATCCCCATATAGACGACGTTGGTGACGTGGTCGGGCGCTCCTACAGGCAGCTGCGCGCCACCCAGCGAGCCGCTGCGCAGGGCCGCGTCGGCCACGACCACCTGCCGCACGACCTCACCTGCGGTCAGCTGGCGGCGGAACCCGGCCTGCCCGGTGGCGCAGAACGGGCACCCCATGGCACAGCCCGCCTGGGTCGAGATGCACACCGTGGCGCGGCGGGGGTAGAGCATCAGGACGGTCTCGATCGCCTCACCGTCGGGGAACCGCAGCAGCAGCTTGTGGGTGTGCCCCTCGTCGGCCACCGTGTGCGCGACCAGCTCGGGGCGGGCAGGCGCGAAGCGACGTGCGAGCTGCGCCCGCAGCTCGAGCGGTAGGTCGGTCATCGCCTCCGGGTCGTCGACGCCGCGCACGAGCCAGGCGGCCAGCTGCCCGGCGCGGTAGCCGGGCTGGCCGAGCTCGTCGAGCAGCGCGCAAAGGCCATCGCGATCCAAGGTGTAGGGATCGATCGGCGACGGCCCGGCAGGAGCCATGAACACATCGGGCACAGCGAGCACCGAGGTCGGGGGAAGCCAGCAGCGGGCAGGGTACGTGACCTACAGCAGCAGTTCGGCGGCCAGGGTGCCGACCGGAAGGGCGAACAGGATCCCGTCGACCCGGTCGAGGATGCCGCCGTGCCCGGGTAGCACGTCGCCGAGGTCCTTGACCGCGAGGTCACGCTTCAGCATCGACTCGGCCAGGTCGCCGGCCATCGCCGCCAGGCCCGCCAGGCCGGCCAGCAGCGCTGCGCTCACCGGGGTGAACACCCCATCGATCCGGGGCAGCACCACCGCCGCGAGCACCACCGGGAGCAGCACCGCGCCGGCCAGACCCTCCCAGGTCTTGTTGGGGCTGAGCACCGGGGCGAGCTTGTGGCGACCCAGCGTCACCCCGAAGGCGTAGCCACCGATGTCGGCGAGGATCGCTCCACCGACCACGGCGAGCACGACGACCGTGCCGCTGGGGCGATCCACGAGCAGCGGCGCGAAGGCGGCGAGCAGACCGACCCAGAGTCCGAAGAGCACGGTCAGTCCGAGGCGCTCGGCCACCTGCTCGCGCCGTGGATCGGCGAGCACGCGCAGTACCGCGACCAGCAGCAGCGCCACGACCCCGGCCAGCAGCCCGGCGCTGCCCCCGAAGTAGGCGCCGTAGAGCATGACCAGCGCTGCCCCGAGCAGCACCGGGACGTCCACGCGCCGACCGATGCCCGCGAGCACGCGCCCGATCTCGACCATGGCCACCACTGCGAGCACCGCGACCACCGTGGTGAAGGCCAGCGGGTGCCACGCCAGTGAGCCGAGGAACGCCCCCGCGAGCAGCAGTCCGACCGCGATCGCCACCGGCAGGTTGCGCCCGCCGACCACGGCGCGGCTCGACGCACCGGCCGGCTGGGTGTCGGCACCGGCGTCAGCGGTGTCGTCGCACTCGGACACGTGGGCGTTGCTCCTCACACCTCCATCAGGTCCTTCTCCTTCTGCTCGAGCAACTCGTCGATACGGGCGACGTGCGCACCGGTGACCTCCTCGAGGCGCTTGCTGGAGCGCTCGTGCTCGTCCTGCCCGACCTCGCCGTCGTCCTCGAGCTTCTGCATCGCGTCGCGAGCGTGGCGCCGAACGTTGCGCACCGCGATGCGGCCGTCCTCGGCCGCGCTCTTGGCGAGCTTGATGAACTCGCGGCGGCGCTCCTCGGTGAGCTCGGGGATGATGCAGCGGATCGTGGAACCGTCCGACGAGGGGTTGAGCCCGAGGTCGGACTCACGGATGGCCTTCTCGATCGCCGACACCGAACCCTTGTCGAAGGGGTGGACCATCAGCATGCGCGGCTCGGGCACGGTGAAGTTGGCCAACTGCTGCAGCGGGGTCGGTGTGCCGTAGTAGTTGACCTGCACCCGGTGGAGCAGTTGGGGGTTGGCCCGGCCGGTCCGGATCGCACCGAAGTCCTCGCCGACCTTGGCCACCGCCTGGTCCATGCGGTGCTCGGCATCGGCGATGATCGACTTGAGCGTCATCGTGGTCACCCTCTCTGGCGGTCGGTCCGGTCCGGTCGGGACCGGGGGTCGGGTGGTCAGGCGACAGGTGCGACCGCGCCGACGAGCGTTCCCACGTCGTCGCCACGCACCACCCGTCGAATGTTGCCTTCGCGCAGCAGTTCGAAGACCACGATCGGCAGCGCATTGTCCATGCACAGCGAGATCGCGGTCGCGTCCATGACCTTGAGCCCCTGGTTGAGCACATCGAGGAAGTCGATGTGCTCGTAGCGCCGCGCATCCGGGTGCAGCTTGGGATCGCGGTCGTACACGCCGTCGACCTGGGTGCCCTTGAGGATCGCGTCCGCGCCGATCTCCAGCGCCCGCTGCGCCGCGGTCGTGTCGGTGGTGAAGTAGGGCACGCCGAGGCCGGCCGCGAAGATCACGACCCGGCCCTTCTCGAGGTGGCGCACGGCCCGACGGCGGATGTAGGGCTCAGCGAACTCGTGCATCGAGATCGCGGTCTGCACCCGGGTCTCCACGCCCGCCTTCTCCAGGGCGTCCTGGAGCGCGAGCGCGTTGATCGTGGTGGCGAGCATGCCCATGTGATCGGCGCTGGAGCGGTCCATGCCGGTGGCGGCCGGCGAGTTGCCGCGGAAGATGTTGCCGCCTCCGACGACAATGCCGAGCTCGGTGCCGTCGGAGCTCTTGAGCTCTGCCACCTCCCCGGCCATCTGCCGGACGATGGTCGCGTCGATCCCACCCTGCACCCGCGGATCGGAGAACGCCTCGCCCGACAGCTTGAGCAGCACACGGTGGAGGGGAGATCGGGCAGCCACGAGCAGCTCGCCTTGGGTCGTCGTCGTCGGGTCGCGACGATGCTAGCCGTCCCGGGGCCCGCAGGGCCGGACCCCGGTCGTCCTCGGCGTCAGGCGCCGACCTCGAAGCGGCTGAAGCGGGCCACCTCGATCTTCTCGCCGAGCACCGCCTGCACCTCGCTGATGCGGGCCGCAACGGTCTTGTCGGGGTCGAGCACGAAGGGCTGGTCGAGCAGCACCCAGTCGGCGAGCACCTTGTTGACCTTGCCCTCGATGATGCGCTCGACGATCTTCTCGGGCTTGCCCTGCTCGACGGCCTCCTTGCGGGCGAAGTCCCGCTCCTTGTCGAGCATCGCCGGATCGACCTGCTCGGCGCTGACCACCAACGGCTTGCTCGCCGCGATGTGCAGGGCCAGTTCGCGGGCGAGCTCGGCGAAGGCGTCGCCCTTGGCGACGAAGTCCGTCTCGCACGCCAGTTGCAGCAGCACTCCGACCTTGGGGGGCAGGCCCGGGGTCGGCGCGTGCAGGTAGCTGTGCACCAGTCCCTCCGAGGCGGTGCGCTCGGCGACGCGTGCGTCCATCTTCGCGCCGGTGCGCTCACGCACCAGCTCCGCGGCCTTGTCCAGATCGCCGTCGGCGTCGACCAGGGCCTTCTTGCAGGCCATCATGGGAGCGTTGGTCAGCTCCCGCAGTTCCTTGACTTGGGCAGCAGTGATCGCCACAGGTGTGCTCCTTCACGGCAGAGGGCTGGAGGGCGGGTCGGCTCAGCCGTCGCTGGGCGCGGCAGTGTCGTCCTCGGGGGCCGGCGCTGCCGCCGGTGGCGGGGTCACCGGACGGGGGTTGGCCGGCTCGCTGGGCGCGGTCGGCTCGCCGGCGGCCCGGCTGGCCTGCTCGGCGGCCTGCTGGCGTTCGAGCTCCACCTCCCACTCGGCCTTGGGCTCGGACGCGCCGAGCCCGCCGCCTGCCGACTGCGCCGCCTGCAGCGCCTGGACCCGAAGCTCCTCGTCGGGGGAGCGTGAGGCCCGCAGCAGCAGCCCGTCGGCAACCGCGTCGGCGATGATCCGGGTCAGCAGCGCCGAGGCGCGGATGGCGTCGTCGTTGCCCGGGATCGGGTACTGCACGAGGTCCGGGTCACAGTTGGTGTCGAGGATGCCGATGACCGGGATCTTGAGCTTGTTGGCCTCGTCCACCGCGATGCGCTCGATGACGGTGTCCACGATCCAAACGGCCTCGGGCAGCTTGGCCATCTTGCGGATGCCACCGAGGTTGGTCTGCAGCTTGGCGTGCTCGCGGTTGAGCTGCAGGACCTCCTTCTTGGGCAGCAGCTCGAAGGTCCCCGAGGCCTCCATCGCCTCGAGTTCCTTGAGCCGGCCGATACGGCCCTTCATGGTCTGGAAGTTGGTGAGCATCCCGCCCATCCACCGTTCGGTGACGTAGGGCATACCCACCCGCTGGGCCTGCCACTCGATGGTCTCGCGGGCCTGCTTCTTGGTACCGACGAACAGCACGCTGCCGCCATTGCCCACCAGGTCGCGGGTGAAGGTGTAGGCGCGTTCGATCGCGCGGAAGGTCTGCCGCAGGTCGATGACGTGGATGCCGCCCCGCTCGGCGTAGATGTAGGGGCGCATCTTGGGGTTCCAGCGGCGGGTCTGGTGGCCGAAGTGGACACCAGCCTCGAGCAGTTGTCGCATGGTGACGACCGCCATGATCGGTCCTCTCGTGGGTTCGGTTCGAGCCTCCGCGCGCCTCGTCCGGGGACCGGGCCGGCCGAAGACCGGCGCGAGTGCGGCCCACCCTGCCAGGTTCGCAGGGCACCGGGGCCGCCCGTCAGCGCGCGTGTGGAGTCGCGTAGCGTCGGGCCCGCCGCTGCCGGCGGGCCCATGGTGCGATGAGGGTAGCCCGCGGCCACCTCGACCGCCGAGCCCGACCGGACGGTGGCGTCAGCGGCGCCGTCCCGTCCACCACCCGTGCAACGCGGTGAGCTGGGCCAGGGTCTGCAGGACGTCGCCGACCTGCTCGGAGGCGGCCTGGGCCAGACTACCCGAGGAGGTCACGACCGGCTCGCCTGCCAGGAAGTCCCAGATCACTTCACGGACCGCCTCGGTTTCCAGCACGCTGCTGTGGCCACCGGGCAGCACCACCGGCTCGGAGCCCGCGGGCAGCTGTGCCGCGTAGGCACCGACCACCAGGTCGTGGGACCCCGCCACGGTCAGCACCTGGGTGCCGGTCGCCAGCGGTCCGGCTCCGTCGGTGCGCAGCGCCTCACCCCAGCCAGCGGCCAGCGCCTCGAGCAGCGACGAGCCGGGCGCGAGCTGCTCGATGGCGGGCGCGTCGAGCGGGAGCCGGGCCAGCGGACCCTGGTGTCCCGAGGCCTGCAGGTCCCGCTGCAGGCCGGAGAGCCAGGCCAACGCCTGGTGGTTGTCGAGTGCCTCCGCCAGCGAGGCGGCGTCCGAGCCCTGCAGTGGCGAGGCCACCGTCACCACGTGACCGATCTGCGGCAGGGTCGGGTCGTAGGGGTCGTGGTAGACGAGCAGATACCACAGGGAAACGACACCACCCATGCTGTGCCCGAGCAGATCGACCGGCCGACCCGGCTCGCGGGCGTGCTGCGCTCGCAACTGCTCGGCGAGCAGCCGAGCGGCCCGATCGACCCCATCCCAGGTGTGCTCGGGCCCGTAGGGGGCCTGGTCCCGGCGCGGGTCGTCGCGGTCGCCTCCCGCGTCCGGATCGCGACCTGCGTAGGACCACGCGGTGACGCTGTCGGGTGCGTAGCCGAGGTGGGCGGCATCGAGCACCGTGCGCTCGCTCGAGGAACCGAGCCCTGGCAGCAGCACGAGGTGGTTGGGGTTGGGGGCGACGGCGTAGCCGGGTGCCTGCGCCACCGGACTGGAGGGCACCCAGAAGCTGCCGCCCGGATAGGGATCGTAGGGCGTGACCGCCGGCTCGGCGCCGCCCCAGGCACCGGGCCCGACCAGTGAGGGACGCCCCGGGGGCGGATCCAGCAGCGTGAGCGGGTCGAAGTAGGCACCGGCGCGCCGGGCACCCCAGTGCAGGCCATGATCGGCGCCGCCGTGCCCGTGGCCGCCGGCAGCGAGCCGTCCGAGCACCGTTCCGCCGGCGAGTTGGGCACCGGCCGACACGCGCCGTGCCGTCAGCGGCCCGTAGCTGGTCACGACCCCGTCGGCGTGCTCCACCGACACCCACACCGTGCCGGCCACGGAGCCGGCATGACGAACGCGTCCGGCGGCCGCGGTACGGACCACGTCCCCGGGCGTGGCCCCGAAGTCCACGCCGCGGTGACCAGCACCGAACCGGGAGGCCGGTGCCTGGTAGGCCCGCACGACGGCGTCGGGCACCGGTCGGCGGTACTCGACCCGGGTGGGAACCACCGGAGGATCCGCGTGCGCCGGCAGCGGCACCAGGAGCACAGCGAGCACCAGCAGGACCAGGGCCCGGTGGCGGGACACGCAGCGGGCGGGGGACGGGGCAGGCACGGACGGGGCCTTCCTCCGCCCCCGGAGGTCGAGACCTCAGCCTACCCACGGTCCGATCCGGACTCCACCGCGCCCGGCTCGTGACGGTGGACGACCGGGCCGGAAGGTTCGGCCAGAAGGTTCAGCCGCGACTTCGCTCGAGCAGCTTGACCCGCAGCGCCATGACCGCCTTGGTGTGGATCTGGCAGATGCGCGACTCGGTGACGCCGAGCACCTCGCCGACCTGGGCGAGGGTCATGCCCTCGAAGTAGTACAGGCCGAGGACCATCTGCTCACGCTCGGTGAGCCGGACGATCATTTCCCGCAGCAGCGCCTTGGTCGCGGCATCGTCGACCGACTCCTCGGGGAGCACCGCCGTGAGGTCCTGGAGGGTCTCGACCAGCGGGATGCGGTCCCCGTCGCCAACGTGCAGCGTCTCGTCGAGGGCGGCCACCGAGGTCATGGCCATGCGCGCCAGAGCATCCTGGAGCTCACTGACCTCGAGGTCGAGTTCCTCGGCCAACTCCTCGTCGGTGGGGGAACGTCCCCGCAGGTGCACCAGGTGCTGGATCGCCGCCTCGATCTTGCGCGCCTGGGAGCGCACCGAACGCGGCACCCAGTCCACGGCGCGCAACTCGTCGATGATCGAGCCGCGGATCCGGGTCACCGCGTAGGTCTCGAACTTGACGCCCCGCCCCGGATCGAACTTCTCGATGGCGTCCATCAGGCCAAAGACGCCATAGGACACGAGGTCGGCGTGATCCACGCTGGACGGCATCCCCACACCGACCCGGCCCGCCACGTACTTGACCAGCGGCGCATAGTGAAGGATGAGCTGCTCGCGGACCTCGGGATCACGGGCGTCGGCGTAGCGCCCCCACAACGCCCGGACCTCCCGATCCACCGGTTCCTCCGTTCTGGTTGCCCATCCTGTTGTCGATCATGGCATCTCGGCCTCGTCCCGAGGCGCCCCTGGCCGGTCCCGCCGCGCGCGGGGGTGCGACCGGGCATGTACTTCGATCAGTCGGCCACGAGACAGGTGGGTGTAGCGCTGGGTGGTGATCAACGACGCGTGCCCGAGCAGTTCCTGGACCATCCGCAGGTCCGCACCGCCCTCGAGAAGGTGCGTGGCCGCCGAGTGACGCAGGGTGTGGGGGGTGACCCGGCCGATACCGGCGGTACGGGCCGCGCGCTCGACCGCGGTGCGCGCATCCCGGGTCCCGAGCCGTCCTCCGCGCGCCCCGAGCAGCACGGCCGGCGGACTGTCCGGGACTACCAGCTGCGGCCGGGCCCGGTCGAGGTAGCGTCCCAGCGCCCGACGGGCCGGCGCACCCAACGGCACGATGCGGGAACGTTCGCCCTTGCCGGTCAGTTGCGCCTGGCTCTGCTCGAGATCGAGGTCCGAGAGATCGAGCCGGCAGGCCTCCGCGACCCGGGCCCCGCTGGCGTACAGCAGCTCGAGCAGGGCCAGGTCGCGCAGGCCCACCGGCTGGGAGCTATCAGGCGCCGCGAGCAGCCGCTCGACCTCGTCGAGGCGCAGCACCCGGGGCAGGTGCCGGCCGGTGCGCGGAGCGACCAGCAGGGCCGCGGGGTCGGACGCGATCACCCCACGACGCACCAGCAGCGCGAACCACCCCCGCAGTGAGGACGAACGCCGCGCGATCGTCGTGCGCGCGTAGCCCTGGGCATCGAGCTCGGCCAGGTACCGGCGCAGCACGCGCAGATCGACCTGCCCGGGATGCCTCAGGCCGCGTGCCTGACACCGCACCGCGAAGGCGGAGGCGTCCCGACGGTAGGCGGCCACGGTGTGGGGGCTGCGTCCGCGCTCGAACTGCAGATGCTCCACGAGCAGATCGACCGCACTGGCCCAGGCGGACGACAGCTCAGGGGCGGGGGTCCTGCCCCCGGCCTCGTTGCTCACCCACGCTCCTCGGGCATGCCACTCGGGTCTCCGTGCCGACCAGCGTTCTCTCCGGGGGTCGTGCTGTCAAGCCGTGCGCGGACCTCGGGGGTGGGAGCGCGGCGCAGCCGCAGCCCATCGGGGCCTTCGGCCAGGACCCCGCACACCCGTGCGCGGGTGACGGCCGCCAGCAGCAGGCCCGTGGGCTGGCGGCTGCGGCGGGCCAACAGCTCGAGCGGTACCGGCCGGGGCCAGGCGGCGACGAGGACCGCACGCACTTCGGGAGGCAGGCCGCCGTCGTCGACCGGAACCTGGCCAGCGGGAGCCAGTGCGTCGCCGGTCGGCGCCCCCCCGACGGCTGCGAGCAGGTCGGCAGGGCCGGTGCAGGGGGCCGCCCCCTCGCTCAGCAGGCGGTGGGGAGCCGACGAGCCCGGGGCACGCACGTCGCCGGGAACCGCCAGCACCGGCAGCCCGCGCTCGACGGCGACACCGGCGGTCAGCAACGACCCGGAGCGCTCACCACCCTCGACCACAACGACCGCATCGGCGAGACCCGCCACCACGCGGTTGCGGGCACGCACGTGCGCGGGGATCGGCGGCTGCCACGGCAGCAGTTCGCTGACCAGTGCCCCGCCGTGCTCGACGATCCGGTCGAACAGCCCGCCGGCCCGCGCGTGCGGTCGGGGGTAGACGATGCCGTGACCACAGCCGAGCACGACCGTCGTCGCACCCGGGCCCTCGAGGGCCGCAGCGTGCGCGGCGGCATCCACCCCGAGGGCTCCGCCGGAGACCACCGACACCCCGGCGCCGGAGGCAGCCTCGGCCAGCCAGGCGGCGATCCCGGTGCCGTACCCGGTGGCGCGGCGCGCCCCGACCACCGCCACCGTCGGACGGGCAGCAGGCAGGGTCCCGCGCCAGGCGAGCAGCGCAGGAGCGTCGAGCAGGGGCCAGCCGGCCGCCAGCCGCGCTGGGTACGCCGGGTCGCCGACCACGGCCACGCGCACCCCGAGCGTCCGCCAGCGGTGTGCGAGATCCACCAGCGTGTCGCCGAGTGCGGGGTCGGGCGCACCGACCACGGCGGCGAGCACCTCGGCCGGTCGCCCACCGTCGCGCTCGGCGACCTGCGCCGCTCGGCGCCGCAGCGCCACCGGAGTGCGGCGCGGGGGCAGCAGCCAGGCGAGGACCCCGGCGACGGCCCTCGGATCGCTGCCGTCGGCCACCACCGGCCCGAACGCCCGCGCGAGCGCCGCCGCGAGGTTCACGGCGCCACCGCCAGGTCGGCCAGTCGGTAGGCGAGGGCCTCCTCGACATCGGCGGGGTCGATCGCCGAGCGGCCGCCCAGGTCTGCGATGGTGCGGGCGACGCGCAGCGCCCGGTCGAAGGCCCGGGCCGACAGCGCGAGGCCCTCGACGGCCTGCGCCAGGGTCCGCAGGGCGCCTGGCTTGGCCGTGGCCCGCAGCCGTGCGACCTCCACGTCCCGGTTGCCGGCATCCTCACCCCAGCGCTCGGCTGCTGCCGCGCGCGCGGCCACGACCCGCCCGGCGACCGTTGCCGTGGGTTCCCCGTCAGGCGGTCCGAGGAGCTGCTCCCGGTCGATCGGCGACACCTCGAGGTGCAGGTCGAGCCGGTCGAGCAGAGGCCCCGACAGCCGCGAGCGGTACCGCTCGATCCGGTCGGGACGGCACCGGCAGGCGCGAGTCGGGCTGCCCAGGTAACCGCACGGGCAGGGGTTGGTCGCCGCCACCAGCAGCACCTCGCAGGGGTAGCGGACCTGCTGACGCGCCCGGGTGAGCACGACCTCCCCCCGCTCGAGTGGCTGACGCAGCGCGTCGAGGATCACCCGTGGGGTCTCGAGCAGTTCGTCGAGCAGCAGCAGGCCGTGGTGCGCCAGCGACAGCTCGCCGGGCCGGGGGATGCCGCTGCCGCCCCCGACGAGCCCCGCCACCGACACGGTGTGATGCGGCTCACGCAGCGGAGGGACGAGCGACAGCGCCTCGTCGGGGCGGCGCTGTGCGGCCAGCGAGTGGATCGCCGCGACCTCGAGTGCGGCCCCGACCTGAAGCGGCGGCAGCAGTCCGTGCAGCCGGCGCGCCAGCATGGTCTTGCCACAGCCCGGGGGGCCGGCGAGCAGCAGGTGGTGGCGACCGGCGGCGGCGATCTCCAGCGCCCGGCGGGCAACAGGCTGCCCACGCACGTCGGCGAGGTCGTGACCGACCTGCGGTACCACCACCGGGGCGGGCCGGGCCGGGGTGCCGCAGCTGCGGCCCCGCAGAACCTCGACGACCTCGCGCAGGTCGCGGACCGCGACCACGGTGAGCCCGTCGACCAGCGCGGCCTCCGGGGCGGCGCTCGGGGCCACCAGCAGGCTGCCGGCACCGGCGTGCCGCGCACCGGCGGCCACCGGCAGCACGCCCGGAACGGCCCGCAACTGACCGTCGAGTCCAAGCTCACCGACCGACCAGACACGGTCCAGGACCTCATGCGGTACCTGTCCGGTGGCCGCGAGCACCGCCACGGCGATCGGCAGGTCGAACCCGCTGCCGGACTTGGGCAGGTCAGCAGGTGCGAGATTGACCACCGTGCGCTGCCCGCCGGGCCAGTGCAGGCCCTGCTGCTTCACGGCGGTGCGGACCCGCTCGACCGACTCCCGCAGCGCGAGGTCGGGCAGCCCGACCAACCGTAGCCCGGGCAGGCCGGGGCCAAGTGAGCACTCGACGCGCACGGCGCACGGCTCCAGGCCCACCATCGCGATGCTGTGGGACACCGCCAGGACCTGGCCCTCAGCGCTCACAGCGCACCCCGCAGGTGGGTCAGGCGGCCGCTGGCAGGGGCGCCGCGCGTGAGGTCGAGGGCGATCAGGTCGAGGCGCAGCGCGCGGTAGTCCGGGCGGTGTGCCGCGATGAACGCACCGGTCAGCACCCTCAACTGCGCCCGCTTGCGGGCCGGCACGGCAGCCAACGCACCATCCTGTCGGCCTGCCTGGCGACGGGTCTTGACCTCGACCACGACCACGACCCGGCGCCGGTGGTCGAGAGCCACCAGGTCGAGCTCACCAGGCCGCTCGGGGTGCGGGCAGCGCCAGTTGCGGGCGATGATGCTCAGTGCGTCGTGGTCGACGAGGTGCTCGGCGGCGGCCTGCTCACCCCACCGACCGAGGCGGGCGGCGCTCAGCGTCAGGGCGAGATCGACCGCGGCGACGTCGAGATGGCGGGAGCAGGCCGGCAGGTGGGTGCGCATGCCCCGACGCTACGGGGTGGCGCCCTCGCGGTCAGCCCGCCGCCCTTCCGGCCTGTGGATGACGCATCAGATCACCCCGAACCCCCACAGCAGCGCGGCGGCGATCACGACGATCGCGACGACGAGCAGCCAGATGTCGTTGGACTTCTGGTCCCGGTAGCGGCGGTTGGCGTCGAAGCCCACGGGGTGCCCTCTCATCGGTGGTTCCGGCGTCCGGATCCGTCCTCGATTACTCCTCGAGGAACGTCGCGAGCTCGTCGTGGACCAGCTCCTCGACGTTGACGTCCCGGAAGGTCAGCACCCGCACCCGCTTGATGAACCGGGCCGGGCGGTACATGTCCCACACCCAGGCGTCGACGAGTTCGAGGTCGAACCACAGGTCGTCGCCCGGATGCGGGGTGACCGACACCTCGTTGCAGAGATAGAACCGGCGCTCGGTCTCCACGACGTAGCGGAACATCCGCACCACGTCCCGGTACTCCCGGTACAGCGCGAGCTCGAGGTCGCTCTCGTAGGCATCGAGGTCGTCGGGGTTCATCCGCTCTCCATGCGGGACCGACCTGCTCCGGCCCTGGATCGGGCGTGGGCCCCGGTCGCCGGTCGCAGGGTAGCGTCGGGGCCGTGCCGACCCCGACCACGCCCCGTCCCGCCCGCCGCCGGACCCCGGCGCCGACCACGGCTGCCGAACGTCGCTGGTGGCGGGAGGGAGCCCGGGTCGCGGGGATCGACGAGGTCGGCCGGGGGGCCTGGGCGGGCCAGCTGACCGTGGGGGCGGTGGCCCTGCTCCCCGACCGCCGGGTGCTCGGGCTGCGCGATTCCAAGCAGCTCACGCCCGACCGGCGCGCCCAGTTGGCCGAACGGCTGGCCGGCGTCGCGGACGTGGGTCTGGGTCGGGTGGAGGTCGAGGAACTCGATGAGCTCGGGTTGGCGGCCGCCCTTCGGGTCGCAGCCGAACGGGCCGTGGTGGCGCTGAGCGAGCCTCCCGACGTCGTGCTGATCGACGGCACCGTCGACCTGCTCGCCGACGGCCGGTGCAGCAGGGAGCTGCTGGTGCGCGGTGATCAGCGTTCCGCCTCGATCGCGGCCGCCTCGATCGCGGCCAAGGTTGCGCGCGACGCGGCGATGGTGGCTGCCGACGCCGACCACCCGGCCTATGGCTTCGCCCGCCACAAGGGCTACCCGACCGCCGCGCACCGGGCGGCGCTCGCCGAACACGGCCCCTGCAGGCTCCACCGGCGGAGCTGGGCACCGATCGCGGCGCTCAGTCCTCCGGATCCGGCGGCCGGTCGGGAACCTCGTGGGCGTCACGTGTGAGCCGACCGACGTGGTCGAACGGCCAGATGATCAGCACCGACCGCCCGACGACCTGCTCCCGCGGGACCGTCCCCAGCGTGCTGCGGGAATCGGAGGAGTTGGGTCGGTTGTCGCCGAGGAAGAACAGCTCACCCTCGGGGACGATGACCGGTCCGAACTGCGACTGATCCTCGTACTGGACGTAGGTCTCGTCGAGCACTCGACCGTTGACGCGGACCTCACCGTCCACGATCTCGATCTCGTCGCCAGGCAGCGCCACCACCCGCTTGACGAAGTCGCGCGCGCTGACCGGTACCAGCCCGAGGAACTGCCCGATCCCGCGGATCACGCGACCCACCGCGTCCTGCTCGACAACGGTGTCGCCGGGGCCGTTGCCCTCGAAGACCAGGATCTCGCCGCGCCGGGGCTCCCGGAAGCGGTAGGTGAGCTTCTCGACCACCATCCGGTCGTCGCGCTGCAGGGTCGGTTCCATCGAACTCGACGGGATGTAGAACACCTGCACGGCGAAGGTGCGCAGGAGGAACGCGAGCACCAGCGCCACCGCGAGCAGCACCGGCAGCTCCCGCAAGAAGCTGCCCCGGCGGCGCGCGGCGTGCCGCTCGGAGCCGGCAGCCGGGTCCCGGCTCTCCTCGTCCGACGACGGCTGCCCGGCGCCTCGCGATCCGCCGGTCCACGACCCCGGGTCCTGGGAGCCCTCGTCCGAATGCGGCGCCGGTGGCTCGGACCCGGGTTCGTCGGTGGGCTCCTCGCGCTCAGCCATGACGGCAACCGCGCCTGGCGCGCACGGGACCCGCGTCTCGGGCCGCGATCGGAGGGCGAGCGTGCCGACGGGTCCGCACGTTCAGCGCAGCGCCTCGCGCTTCTCCTTGATGCGCGCCTTCTTGCCGACCCGTTCGCGCAGGTAGTACAGCTTGGCGCGCCGGACCTTCCCGCGCCGCAGCACCTCGATCGACTGCAGGATGGGGCTGTGCACCGGGAAGATGCGCTCGACCCCGATCCCGTAGCTGACCTTGCGCACCGTGAACGTCTCGCGCAGGCCGCCACCGCGGCGGGCGATCACGACGCCCTCGAAGATCTGGATGCGCTCGTTGGTGCCCTCGACGACCCGGACGTTCACCTTGACGGTGTCCCCGGGCCAGAACTCGGGCAGATCGTCGCGCAGACGCGACTGCTCGACCACGTCGATGTTGTTCATGGCTCTCGCGCTTCCGTGAGGAGGTGGGTGGCCGGGTGTCCGAGCCCCGCCGTGATCCTGGCCCCGCGGATGAGGGGGCGGGAGGATGGGGCATCACGGCGGCGCGAACTGGACCGCTGCGCGGCCGTCGGATGGTACGGCCCCGGACGCCGACGGGTCAACCTGGCCCCCGCGGCGCCTGCTCAGCACGCAGATCGGGACGCCGACGGTCGGTCAGCGTGCGGGCCTGCTCCTCGCGCCAGCGACGCACGGCGCCGTGATCCCCGGAGGCGAGCACCTCGGGCACTTCGAGCCCACGCAGCCGTGCGGGGCGGGTGTACTGGGGGTACTCGAGCAGCCCGGAGGTGAACGACTCGTCGGTGGTGGAGCCGGCGTTGCCCACGACCCCCGGGACCAGCCGCGTGACCGCCTCGATCACGGCGGCCGCCGCGACCTCGCCGCCGAGCAGCACGTAGTCCCCGACCGAGACCTCGTCGGTGGCCACCTCGTGGTGCACGCGCTCATCGATGCCTTCGTAGCGCCCACACAGCAGCACCAACCGTGGTTCACGGGCGAACTGCTCGGCCATTGCCTGGTCGAACCGATCGCCTCGTGGGGTGAGCAGGATGGTCCGCGGACGGGAGCCACCGGCGACGTAGCGCGCCTCGGGGGGCGGTCGGTCGCGGCCAGCGGTGACGGTCGGGGGCAGGTCGTTCCAGACCGCCTCGGCGGCGTTGAACCAGACGTCAGCGCGCATCACCATGCCCGGCCCCCCGCCATAGGGGGGTGCGTCCACCGACCGGTGCCGGTCGGTGGCCCACTCGCGCAGATCGTGCACCCGCAAGGCGAGGCGTCCCTCGGCGGTGGCTCGCGCCAGCAGCGAGGTACTCAACGGGCCGTCGAACCAGGACGGGAAGATCGTGAGGACGTCGATGACCAGTGCCGGCCCGGTCACGGATCGAGCAGCCCGGGCGGGGGGTCGACCACACGCAGGCAACGATCGTGGTCGTCCTCCTCCACCTCGACGTAGTCGTCGACGGCCGGCAACAACCAGGTGCGCCCGTCGTCGCGCGCGACCTCCAGCAGGTCGTAGCCGGCCGCATCGGGCAGCTCGATGAGCGCGGACACCCGGCCCAGATCCCGCCCCTGCTCGTCGCGCACCGGGGTGCCGATCAGCTCATGGGCGAAGTAGGTCTCGTGCTCCTCGAGCGGCACGGCGGCGGCCTCGACGTCCTGACCGCGCAGCAGCTCGGCGGCCGAGCGGTCCTGGACCCCTTCGAGTCCGACCAGCATCCGACCCTGGTGCCACCGCGCGGCCGAGACCGTGGTCACGGTCCCGCCGATCCGGACCCGAACCCCCGGAGCGAGCCGGTCAGGCAGGTCGGAGAGCACCCGCACGACGAGCTCACCACGGATGCCATGCGGCTTGACGACCCGCGCGACCACGACCGGCTGGTCCCCCACGCCGTCCACGCCCGCTCCCGTCAGTCGATGACCTCGACGGTGACGTTCTCCTCGTCGAGAGAGCCGGCCGCCTTCACCAGCGTGCGCAACGCCTTGGCGGTGCGACCACGCTTGCCGATGACCTTGCCGAGGTCATCGTCGTGCACGTGCAACTCGAGCACGACCTCACGGTCCTGCTCGGAGACCTCGACGCGCACGTCGTCGGGGTGGTCGACGAGCTGCTTCGCGACGTACTCGAGCACGTCCTCGGCCCTCACGATCCGCCCTCCGCCGCCTCGGCGGCGCGAGCTCTGGCCTTCTTCGACAGCCGCGGCTTGTCGGCCCGGCCGGAGCGGTCACGCTTCGGGGGGTCGCCGGGCTTGAAGGTCTCCCACACCCCGGTGATGCGCAGCAGTTTCTCCACCGCCTCGGTCGGCTGGGCGCCGACCCGCAGCCAGTGCAGGGCGCGCTCCTCGTCGACGGTGATCCCCGAGGGATCCTGCAGCGGGTGGTAGCTGCCGATGATCTCGATGAAGCGCCCGTCGCGGGGCGAGCGAGCGTCGGCCGCCACGATGCGGTAGTGCGGTCGCTTGACGGTCCCCTCACGACGGAGGCGGAGCTTGACGGCCATGACGGCGTCCTTCACGGGTCGGTCCGGGCGTGGCCCACGCGCCGGCGGGGGGCGGTCCGTACCCTCGCGGACCGACGCGTCGGGCGGCGCGGGCGGCAGGGCGGAGACCACCGGGGAGGTCGATGGCGTCCGGGAGCAGGGTGCTCGGGAACGCCGACGAATGAGGATAGCGCAGCGCGCTGCCCGGCGGCGGGACCGCTCAGCCGCGCCGGTCCCGCCGGGGCGCGGGCTGCAGGCCCGGGAAGCCCCCGAGCCCCTGAGAGCCCTGGAGTTGGCGCACCGCGGCGGCCTGGGCCTTGGCACCCCGCACGCCCTTGGGCTTGGCGCTGGAGTTGCCGGCCATCTTGGCGGCGCTCTTCATGACCTTCTGCACCTCGGCGAACTGCTTGACGAGCCGGTTGACCTCGGTCACGGTCGTCCCCGAGCCGGCCGCGATGCGCTTGCGACGCCGGGCGTTGAGAATCTTGGGCTTGCGGCGCTCCTCGGGAGTCATCGAGCGGATGATGGCCTCGACCCGCGCCATCTGCCGATCGTCGATGTCGGCGTCCTTGAGCTGTTTGCCCAACCCCCCCGGCATCATCCCGAGCAGTCCCTGGAGCGGTCCCATGCGCTTGAGCATCTGCATCTGCTCGAGGAAGTCCTCGAGCGTGAAGTCACCGCTGAGCATGGCGGCCTCGGCCTTGGCCGCCTCCTGCTCGGTGTAGGTCTGTTCGGCCTTCTCGATCAGGGTCATGACATCGCCCATCCCGAGGATGCGCGACGCCATGCGGTCGGGGTGGAAGGGCTCGAAGTCCTCGAGCTTCTCCCCCACCGAGGCGAACTTGATCGGGGTGCCGGTGACCGATCGGACCGACAGCGCGGCACCGCCCCGGGCATCGCCGTCGAGCTTGGACAGGATGACCCCGTCGAAGCCGACCGCATCGGCGAACGCCTTGGCGACGTTGACCGCCTCCTGCCCGATCATCGCGTCGATCACGAACAACGTCTCGTCGGCGTCGACGGCCTCCCGGATCGCGCGGGCCTGATCGAGCAGTTCCTCGTCGACGTGCAACCGCCCGGCGGTGTCGACGATGACCACGTCACAGCCGGTCTCGCGGGCCTTGGCGATCGAGTCGCGGGCCACGGGTACCGGATCGCCGGAGGTGACCGGCGCGTAGACGTGCACGCCAGCCCGCTCGGCGTTGACCTTCAACTGCTGGACGGCGGCAGGACGCTGGAGGTCGCAGGCCACGAGCATGGGGTGGCGGCCCTTGGACCGCAGCAGCTTGGCCAGCTTGCCCGCGGCGGTCGTCTTGCCCGATCCCTGCAGTCCGGCGAGCATGATCACCGCCGGCTTGCCGGTCAGCGTCAGCCCGACCGACTCCCCACCGAGCGCCTGGCGCAGTTCCGCGTCGACGGCCTTGATCACCTGCTGGGAGGGGTTGAGGGCCTTGGAGACCTCCTCGCCGACGAGCTGTTCGCGCAGCCGCTCCACCATCTGCTTGACGACGCGGAAGTTGACGTCGGCCTCGAGCAGGGCGAGGCGGATCTCCTTGAGGGTCGCGTCGACCGTCTTGTCGTCGAGGCGACCACGGCCCTTGACCTTGGCGAGCGCGGCGTCGAGCTTCGCGCTCAGGGTGTCGAACACGTCACGGCTCCGCTGGGGTCGGGGATCGGTGGGCGAGGGTAGCGGCCGGTCCGTGGCCGTCCCCCAGCGCTCAGTCGGTTCCCATCTCGGAGAACAGGCCTTCGACGAACAGTTCGGGGTCGAACTCCGCGAGGTCCTCGATCCCCTCCCCGAGGCCGACGAGCTTGACCGGCAGGCCGAGCTCGCGCTGCACCGCCACCACGATGCCGCCCTTGGACGAGCCGTCGAGCTTGGTGAGCACGATCCCGGTCACCTCGACCGCGTCGAGGAAGGCCTGGGCCTGCGCGATGCCGTTCTGCCCGGTCGTGGCATCGAGCACCAGCAGGGTCTCCTCGAGCGGCCCGGCTTGCTTCTCGAGCACCCGCTTGACCTTGCCGAGCTCGTCCATCAGCTCTCGTTTGTTGTGCAGCCGCCCGGCGGTGTCGACGATCAACAGATCGGCGGACTGCTCGCTGGCGGCCGCGTAGCCCTCGTAGGCCACGGAGGCCGGGTCGGCGCCCTCGTCCTTGCGCACGATGTCCGCGCCGGTGCGCTCCGCCCAGATCGCGAGCTGATCGGAGGCCGCCGCCCGGAAGGTGTCCGCAGCCGCGAGCACCAGCGTGCGCCCCCCGCGCTCCTCGAGCGCGGCCAGCTTGCCGATGGTGGTGGTCTTGCCGGTCCCGTTCACCCCGGTGACCAGCCACACGGTCGGACCCTGATCCTCGGCGCGGGCCAGGCTGCGGTCAAAGGTGCCGAGCGCCTCACGCAGCTCCTGCTTGAGCAGCTCGAGCACGGCCTCGGCCGAGGTGGCGCCCTCCTCCCGGCTGCGCTGCCGGAGCTGCGCGACGATCTCGAGGGTCGCAGCCACTCCCACGTCCGCGCCGATCAGGGCCTCCTCGAGCCCCTCCCAGGCCTCGTCGGTCACCCCCCGTCCGAACAGGTCGGCAACCGAGGCCCCGAGCACGTTGCGGGTGCGCGTGAGCCGGCGCCGGAAGCGCTCGGCCAGCGGCAGCGGCTCCTCGACCGGCGGCGCCTCGATCGGCGGCGCCTCGATCGGCGGGGCGATCGACTCCGGGGTGTCGGGGACCTCGGGCAGCCGCTCCTCGGTCGCAACGTCACCGGCGTCACGCCCGAGCAGGTCCACCCCACGGTCGTCGGCACCGTCGTCACCGGCATCGGGTGGCCCACCCCGGCGACGACCGAAGGCCACCAGCCCACCGCCGAGGACGACGACGATCAGGGCGATGGCGACGAACAGCAGCGGATCGAGTTCGGACACGGGCTCTGTGCTCCCGGACGTGGAAGCGCCACGCTACCCGGCAGGCTCAGGCCAGGGTCGGATCGGCCGGCAGGACCAGCGCCTGGGTCGGATCGTTGCTGGCCCGGGCCTCGAGGTCGGCGGGGACGGCCTCGCGCAGCCGTTCGGCGACCACCTTGGTGACCGCGTCGGGCCCCATCGTCACCCCGTAGAGCATGTCGGCGATCTCCATCGACCGCTTCTGGTGGGTCACGAGGATGATCTGCGCCTGCCCGCGGAACGAGCGCACGACCTTGAGCAGCCGCTGAAGGTTGACGTCGTCGAGCGCGGCGTCGACCTCGTCGAGCACGTAGAACGGCGAGGGACGGGCCCGGAAGATCGCGAACACGAAGGCCAGCACCGTCAACGAGCGTTCACCGCCCGACAGCAGCGAGAGCCGGGTCACCTTCTTGCCCGGCAGCCGTGCCTCGACGTCCACCCCGGCGGTGAGCAGGTCGTCGTCCCCGGTCAGCAGCAGCCGCCCGTGTCCGCCGGGGAACACCGTGGCGAAGGTCAGCTCGAACTCCCGGGCGACGTCCTCAAAGGCCGCCCGGAAGACCTCCCGGATGCGCTCGTCGACCGCGACCACCACCTGCCCGAGGTCGCGCTTGGAGCGGCGCAGGTCATCGAGCTGCTCCGACAGGAAGGCATGCCGCTGCTCGAGCGCGCGGAACTCCTCGAGCGCGAGCGGGTTGACGCGACCGAGCAGGCCGATGCGGCGTACGAGCACGTCTTCGCGCTCGCTGAGCGCCGCGGGATCCTCGCCGGAGGGATCGGGGTGCTCGGCGCGCAACTCGTCGGGGGTGAGCGACAGCTCGGCACGGATCCGGGCGGTGAGCTGCTCGAGCCGGGCGGCGTGTTCGGCACGGCGCAGGTCGGTCGCGTGGCCCTGCTCGCGAAGTGCGTCGAGCGCGGTGGCGTGAGCCGTGAGCTGCGCCCGCACCTCGGCCAGCTCCCGGCGCCGGTCGCCGAGTTGCTCGCGCAGCGCCTCGCGCGTGTGCTCCGCGGCGTCGGCGGAGCGCTCGAGGGCCTCGAGGCTGGCCGTGGCGACCGCAGCGAGCTCACCACAGCGCACGATGCCCTGCCGGCGCAGCTCCCGGCGCCGGGCCGCCTCGGCCAGGGCCACCTCGACCTCGTCGGCCTCTCGGCGCAGCGCGTCGGCGCGGGACTCGAGGTGGCGCACCTGCTCGGTGGTCCGCTCGAGACGCACGTGCGCGTCGAGTTCGCGCTCGCGGGCCGCCTCAACCTCGGCGTCCAGGGCAGCGGCCTGGGCGTCCGTTCCGATCGACTCGGGCTCGGGTGCCGGCTCCGGTCCCCGCGCGGCGAGCTCCGCGAGCGCCGCCGCATCACGCTCCCGGGCCGCTTCGAGCTCACCGAGTTGGCCGGCCACCACGCCATGCTGCGAGGTGGCCTGGGTCAGCTCCCGGTGCAGCCGGGCGAGCCGCTCGGCCGCGCCGGTGATGCGCGCGTCGGACTCGTTGATCCGCTCGGTGGCCTGCGCCAGCCGCCGCTTGGCGGTCACGCGGGCGGCATCTGCGGCGCGACGCTGCGCCTCGAGCCGCTCGAGGCGCCCACCGAGCACCTCGGCTCGCTGCTCCGCCTCCTCGGCTGCGGTGGCGGTGAGCACCGCGGAGCGCTCCGGGGAGCCGCCGGCCACCAGGCCACGCGGCCCGGCCACGTCCCCCTCGGCCGTGACCAGGACCGTGTGGGGCAACCGGCCGTGGAGGAGCACCGCGGTGTCCCAGTCGGCGACCAGCCAGGTGTCGCCCAGCACCTGGCGCAGCGCCGCCACCACCTCGGCGGCGGTCTCGCCGTCGTCCGCGGGCGCGAGCAGATCGCCGACGGGCCGGGCACCCGCCACGTCGAGCATGCCGGCCTGATCCTCGGTCGGCGGGACCGGCGCCCCGCCGCCCCGACGCACGGGCAGCACCACCGCAGCGCCCTCATCGCCCTCACGCAGCCACGCGACCGCACGACGGCCCTGCTCGGAACTGGTCACCGCCACCGCCTCACCCAGCGGGCCGAGCGCCGCCGCGATGGCCGCGTCATGACCGAGCTCGACCCGCACGTAGTCGGCCACGGCACCGAGCAGCCCGCCGAGACCCGAGGCCAGCAGCGCTGACGAGCCACCGTCACGTTCCGCCAGAGCGGCCCGCAGCGCCTCGGCACGGGCCACCGACGAGGCCTGCTCCGCCTGCAACTCTCGAACGGCGGCGGCAAGGCGCTCTACCTCGCGGTCGGCCGCAGCGACCTGCTGTTCGCCAGCCTCGAGTTCAGCCGTCAGCTCGACCTCGCTGGTGTCGAGCTGCTGGATCTCCGTGAGGACACCGTCGACCTCGCCCTGGATCTCGACGATCCGGGCATCGAGCGCGGCCAGCGTGGCGCGCGTGCGGTCGAGCTCGGCCTCGACCGAGGCGACGGTCCCCCGCAGGGCCGCGACCTCGCCCTCGAAGCGCAGGACCCGTTCCCGGTGCTCGGCGCGGCGCTGGCGCTCGGCCTCCCGCTCGAGCTCGTAGTGGCGGCGGGCCTGCTCCGCCTCGCGCCGCCCCGTGGAGGCCTCGACCAGGCGGGCACGGTCCACCTCCCGGATCTCGGCGCGTTGCGCCACCTCGGCATCGACCCGGGTGGCCTGGTCGCGCAGTTCGACGGGAGGGCGCCCGGCGAAGGCCTCCTCGACGGCCTCGACCAGGTGCCGTCGCTTGGCCTCGATGAGGTCGTTGGTCCCGCGCATCCGTTCGCGCAGGGAGGCCAACGTGGACGCCGTGGCCTGGGCCTGCTCCGCCCGCTGGACCAGACCGGCCACCGCGGCACGCAGTTCGTCCTCGCGCTCGCGGTCGGCCGTCAGCTGCTGCTCACTCGCGGCGAGTTCATCACGTAGCTGCTCACCGTCGGCACCGTCGCGCGCCAGCAGGGTCTGGAGCCGGCCGAGCTCCACGGCCGCGAGCCGACCCCGGACCTCACGCAGCTCGGCCTGCAGGGCTGCATGGCGGTCGGCGGCCTCGGCCTGCCGTTCCAGCGGCCGCAGCTGACGCCGCAGCTCGCGCAGCACCGTCGCGAGCTTGTCGATGTGTCCTTCGACCTGCTCGAGCTTGCGCAGCGCCCGCTCACGGCGGCGACGATGCTTGAGGATGCCGGCGGCCTCCTCGATCGTTCGGCGCCGCTCCTCGGGCTTGGCGTTCAGGATCTCGTCGAGCTGGCCCTGGCCCACGATGGTGTGCAGCTCACGCCCGAGCCCGGTGTCGGAGAGCAACTCCTGGACATCGAGCGCCCGCACCTGTTCGCCGTTGAGCTCGTAGGCGGTCTCACCATCGGCCTGGATCGTGCGGCCGATGGTGACCTCGGCGAACTCGGCCGCCGACGCCGCCGAGCCGATCGCCGAGCCACGCAGGCGACCGTCGGAGTTGTCGATGGTGATCTCCACCCGGGCCTGGGAGGCCCGGGCACGGGTGGGCGAACCAGCGAAGATGACGTCGGACATGGCCCCGCCCCGGACCTTCTTGACCGAATGCGTCCCGAGCACCCAGGACAGCGCGTCGACGACGTTGGACTTGCCCGAGCCGTTGGGGCCGACGATCACCGTGATGCCCGGCTCGACCTCGAGCACGGTGCGCTCGGCGAACGACTTGAAGCCGCGCATCGTCAACGACCGCAGGAACACGCCGACTCCAGCAAGGCGGGGAACGGAGGCGCTCAGGGCGCCGTGGACTCCCCGGCAGCCACCGAGGCCGGGGGCCGGTCGACGTCCGAGGCCTCGGGTCCCGGGCCACCGGGTCCCAGTTCGACGACATCCGGGTCGACGACATCCGGGTCGACGACATCCGGGTCGACGACATCCGGGTCGACGCGCCGGGGCTCAACCGGTCCGGCGGCCAGTGCCTCCTCGGCACGCACCAGCGCCGCCTCGAGTTCCGCGACCCGGGCACGCAGCGAGCGGATCTCGTCGAGCAGACGCACCGAATGGAGGTCGGATCGACCACCGACCAGCGCCTTGCCCATCGCACTCGCCTCCGCCGCGAACTGCTGATGATGCTAGCCGCTCGCTCGCGCGGGCGCCCAGGTCAGCGCCGAACTTCGAACCCGCCGAGTCCCTGGGGGTTGCGGTGCTCTACCTCGAGGTGGTCGACCACCGCCGAGGGCGGGCCTCCCGTGGCGATCCATGCCTCCACCGCCTCCACCGCGTCGGGTGAGCCCTCGAGCCAGGCCTCGACCGTGCCCTCGGGCCGGTTGCGCACCCAGCCCGAGACCCCGTGGTGCTGGGCGGTGCGGCGGGTGGCCGCGCGGAAGAACACCCCCTGCACGCGTCCTTGCACCACGATCCGGCGAGCCACGACCCGGTCCGCTGCCACCACGCCCCCTCCGGCTTCAGATCATGCACTGCTCGCAGTGGAAGGTGTAGACGCCCTTCTTGATCCGCGTGCGGGTGATGCGCTGTCGGCACCGCGGACACGGCAGGCCGGCACGTCCATAGACCTTGAGGTGCTCGGCGACCTCGCCATCGTCGTCGATCGCCTGCTCGGCCTCGTGCTCGTCGAGCGAGGAGCCGGCCGCCTTCATGGCCGAAACAATGACCTCCTGCATGGCTCGGTACAGCCGGCGCACCTCCTGCGAGGACAGCTTCGCCGAGGGGTGGTCGTGGCGCA
>SLLJ01000478.1 GCA_007134165.1 Nitriliruptoraceae bacterium
CCGTTCATGACCTCGGTGAGCTGGTCCACCTCGACCCGCGTGCCACAGAACACCAGGGCGGCCGTGGGTGCCTCGACGTCCAGGATCCGCCCCAGCGCCGCGGGCTTGTGCTGGCGGGCGACGACGTAGGCGCGCTGGTCCACCAGGTTCGGCGCCGAGCTGCTGGCCCCACCACGCCCGATGGTGACGCGCACCGGGTCGTTGAGCCCTCGGGCGGCCAGCCCGGTGATGCGCGGCGGCAGCGTGGCGGAGAACAGCATCGTCTGACGCTGCTCCGGCGCGGCCGCCAGGATCGTGTCCAGATCGTCGGCGAACCCGAGGTCGAGCATCTCGTCGGCCTCGTCGAGCACGACCATCTCGACGTCGTCGAGGTGCAGCGTGCCACGCCCGAGGTGGTCCACCGCCCGGCCGGGCGTGGCCACGACCACGTCCACGCCACGCTGCAGCTCCTTGAGCTGCCGCCAGATCGGCTGGCCGCCGTAGATCGGCAGCACCCGCGCGTCCAGCCCGCGGCCGTAGGTGTGGATCGCCTGCGAGACCTGCATCGCCAGCTCGCGGGTCGGTACCAGCACCAGCGCCTGCGGGTACGGACCGCGTGGGGGCGGTGAGAGTCGCTGCAGCAGCGGCAGGGCGAAGGCCGCGGTCTTGCCGGTCCCGGTCGCGGCCTGACCGAGCAGGTCGCGACCTTCGAGCAGCGGCGGGATCGCCTGCAGCTGGATGGGAGTCGGCTCCTCGTAGCCGAGCCGAGAGAGCACGGCGAGCAGCTCGTCGCGCAGCGGCAGCGTGTCGAAGCGGATGGGCGGATCGGGCACGGCGGTCATCAGGGCTCCTCGCGCAGCTGCCTGCGCGGGGGCCGGCTCAGGTCCCGATCTGTCCGAGCTCGTCGGCCAGTCGCGCATCCGCCCGGGCGGCGACCGACGCCGGGAGCACCCCGTCGTCGACCAGCCCGCGCAGCGTCTCCCGGGCCGCGATGAGGCCGAGCGCCTTGGCCTGGCGCCGCGCGAGGAGCCGCTCGTCGAGCGCTGCGTCCTGCTCGAGCGCTTCCAGGGTAGCGGCGGCGGAACGCTCCCACGACGTGAAGGGCCGCTTGGCCTCGTCGACCGAGGTGCCCTCCACCTCGGCGAAGGCCCGGAAGCGTTCGAGCTCCTCGCCGGCACGGCGCGCCGCGAGCCGCCGGGCCGCCACCTCGACGTGGGCAGCCGCGGCCAGGTCGACCCCGATCGGTGGCGGCAGCAGGCCCACCAACCAGCGCTGGAACCGTCCCAACCACGGCAGCTCCGAACGGCGCTGGGCATGAACCCGCAGCTGCCCGAGCTCGACCTCCTCGATCTCGTCGTCGATCTCCTGCATCAGCGCACGCGTCGAGATCGGCGCGAGCAGCTGCGCATCGTGCAGGTCCTGGTAGGTCTCGCGCTCGATGTGCAGCCCGCGGAGCACCAGCAGCCGGACCTCCTGCTCGCCGGTCAACCGGGCCCGCTCGAAGCGCTCGCCGGCGTCGGCGGCGGCAACCTGCAGATGGGCGTCGACCAGCGCATCGGTGAAGCCGAGCGTCTCGAGCCGGGTGCGGATCGCGGCGATCGCGGCGAGCCGGCCGATGGCTTCCAGGTAGCGCTCCTCGTCGTCGGGCTCGTCGAGCCCGAGCGCGTGGATCAGCGCCGGCATGGTGGTGGCGTTGAGCAGCAGCGTGGTGAGCACCACCCCGGTGATCATGGCGATGAACAGCTCACGCTCGGCGAGCTCGATGGGCAGTGCCAGCGCCAGGGCCAGCGCCACCCCGCCGCGCAGCCCGCCCCACACCAGCACCGCCGAGCTGCGCCGCCCGATGCGCGGCACGGCCCCGACCCGCTCGAGCAGGCGCACCAGGGGCACGATCGCCAGCGGCCGGGCCAGCAGCACCGCCAGGATCGCAACCCCCACCGCCGGCAGGTTGTCCACCAGCAGCCCCACGTCCAGGAGCAGCCCGATGAACAGGAACAGCAACGCGTTGGCGATGAACGACAGCGCTCCCCACAGCTGGTGGAGCTGTCCGCGCACCGCCGGCTCCGCGCGGCTGTCGAGCAGCCCACCGAGCACCACGCCGGCGGCCACCGTGGCCATCACCCCCGAGAAGCCCAGCGCCGCCTCGGCCAGCACGAACCCCCCGTAGGCGACCGCCACCGAGAGCGCAGCCGCCGGCAGCGGCTGCACGAACGGCAGCACCAGCGCGGCCAGCGCCCCGACCACAACGCCGATCAGCACCCCACCGAGGAACACCTCGACGAAGTCCCACACGCCCTGCCAGGGCGTCATGCGTCCACCCAGCGCGACGACGATCAGCACCTGGGTCAGCACGATCGCCACCCCGTCGTTGAGCAGGCTCTCGCCCTCCACCAGCGTCATCAGCCGCCGCGGGACCCCGAGCTCCCGGAACACCGCGACCACCGCCACCGGATCGGTCGCCGAGCTGAGCACCCCGAACAGCCACGCAGCCACGAGCGGGATCCCGAGCAGCGCATGCAGGCCGAGTCCGATCATCGCCGCGGACAGCGCCAGGGCAACGCTGGCGAGCACGAAGATCACCACCAGGTTGCGCAGGAACTCGCGGGTCGACAGGCCGATCGCCGCCTCGAACACCAGGATCGGGAGGAACAGGGTGACCAACACCTGCTCGAAGCCCTCACCGTCGAGCAGCGCGAGCAGCTGCGGCTGCCCGCCGAGCGCAACGATCAGGATGCCGGCCAGCGTGAGCACCACGGTCAGGGGAATACGCGCGCGCTGCGAGAACAGGCCGACGAACACCGCCACCGCCAGCAGGACCGACAGCTCGAGCAGCGCTCCGGGCAGCGAACCGACGAGGTCCTGGGGCATGCCGGCCCTCCCACCCACGCACCCGCGACCGGTACCGGTCGCCGCGCGGGCTGCCTGCATGCTCCCACGGCGTGCGGCAGCTGTCCACCCGGTCAACGCCCGACGTGGTCAGGCGGCCGGTCGTGCTGCCAGAACCTCCCGGAGGTGGTCGGCCACGGCCGGACTGCGCACCAGCGTGGTGTGAGCGGCAGCCACGGGCACCACCACCACCTGCCCGCCGGACCCGATCTGCCGCCACCGACCCGCACCGGTCGCCGAGGCTGCCCGCACCAGCCCGTCACCGAAGACCAGGTTGAGCGGATGGCGCGGATCCGGACGCAGCTGTCCGACGACGAGATGGTGGACCACCTGCTCGCTCCACGGCTCATCGGGCACCCGGCCGGTCAGCAGCCCGTCGATGGGAGCCTGCCCCCACCCGTCCGCCCGCAGCATGCCGAAGCGCAGATCCTTGATCCCGCGGGAGCGCCGGTCGATCAGCGCGCCGATCGGAGCGGTGCGCGCCGAGGCCGAGCGCAGCGTCCAGGTGCCGACGTTGGCCGTCTTCTCCAGCCACGAGCCGAGGTGGGGACTGGCCAGCATGAGGACCTGACCCAGCCGTCGCGGCCAGACCATACGCCGCTCACCGGCGGTCTGTGCCGCTGAGCGGGCCACCAGCCCACCCATCGAGTGCCCCACGATCGTGAGCGTCTCGACGGGCACCGGCCAGGCAGCAACCAACTGCTCGAGCAGCGTGGCCAGCTCCTCCCCGTTGCGTCCGATCGCCCGTCCGGTCGGGTAGCGCACGAGCACCGGGCTCGCCCCGGCTTCGGTGGCGAGATCCGGCAGCCGCTCCCGGCCCGGGCCACCGCTCGACCACACCGACTCCGTGTGGACCAGCCCGTGCACGAACACCACCAGGTGACGGCCGGCGTCGGGGTAGGCGGCGGCCAGCGCCGCCGCGCTGACCTCGAGGTCACGGCCGTCGTGGCGCAGCGTCAGCGGCAGGTCGAGCTCCGGGGCGAGCGCGAGCAGCCGCTCGTCGAGCACCCCGTGGGCGATGGCCCGGGCCCCGAGGGCGGTCGGTGACGGAGGTGCCTTCGCGCTGCCCAGCAGGCTGCCCGCCGCAGCACCGACCTCGCCGAGCCCGATCAGACCAGCCTCGACCAGTCCATAGGCCCGGTCGGTGATCGCGTGGTCGATGCGCTTGATCGGCGCGCCGATCGGCCCGATCCAGCGGTAGGCACCGTCGCTGATCGCGCGGTGCATGGTGCGCACGGTGGGCAGGACCACCCGGGCGGCGGTCCCGGCGACCAGCCGGGCCCAGCCCCGAACCTCGGCGGCGGGCGGCACGGACCCTCCCCTGATCGCGGCGGCTGACCGGACGGCGCTGCTCGCCGCGCGGACCCTAGCGCCCTTCCGAGCTCGGCGCACCGGATCGGTTGCTAGCGTCGATTCGCGCCATGAACCGGGATCCTGGGAGCGAGCCGACCCATGCCAGCCGCCGAGCCGACCGTCGATCGTCCTGCGCCAGGCGAGCCTGCCCCCGGTCTCGATGAGCGGTCACGATCGGCGCTCGCCCGTCGGGCGCTCGCCGATGTCCTGGACGCCGTGATCGCCCTGCTCGCCGCCGCCGTGGGCGCCCTGGGTGGGGTGGTGGTCGTGATCGTCACCTCCGTGGGCGAGTCGAGCGCCCCGACCCTCGGGACCGTCGGCGCCGGTGCCCTGGCGGTGCTCGGCGTGCTCGCCGCGCTGGTGGTGCTGGTCGGCGGCGACATCCGGGGCACCAGCCCGGGCCGACGGCTCGCCGGGGTCCGACTGATCGCCGCAGACGGCAACGCGCCGGTGTGGTGGCGGGGACTGGCGCGCGGCGGCGTGCGCACCCTGGCGCTCGTCCTGCTGCTGCTCGACACGACCCTCGGACTGCTGCTGCTCGGGGTGCTGCTGGGCCCGGCCCTGCTCGGCGCCGACGGGCGCGGCCTGCATGACCGCCTGCTGGCCACTCGCGTGGTACGCCGGAGGTCCGACGACGCCGAGGTGCCGGGATGAGCACCACACCTCCTGCTGGCCTCAGCCGCCGCGCCCTGCTGACCGGTGCCGCCGCCCTCGGCGTCGGCCTGGCCGCCACCGGCGGGGGCCGGCTGCGCTCGTCCACCTCCCCCACCCCGGCCGTCCTCGGCGACGAGCCGCTGGCTCTGCGCGCAGCCCCGGAGCACACCGGACGCACGACGCCGCTGCCCGACCTGGCCGCACTGGCCGCCGAGGTCGGTGCGGGTGAGCCGGTCTGCTTCGTGGACCTCGGCGGGCTGGAGGCCAACCTCGCGCTGCTGGCCAGCTTCGCGGCGGATCACGGCTGGAGCCTGCGGCCATCGCTGAAGTCGCTGCAGTCCCCCGAGTTCACCGGGGCCGTTCTCGCGCAGCTCCCCGAGCCCCGCGGGATGGTCTTCCACCTGCGGCACGTGGATCCGATCGTCGCCGCCGCACCCGAGCACGTCGACCTGCTGACCGGCTACGTCCCCACGCTCGGCGAGCTCGCGGCCCACCTCGCCCGGCCCGGACCCGAGCGACCCCACCGTCTGCGGCTCACCGTGGACAGCCTCCCACTGCTCGAGCGCACGATCGAGCTGGCCCGTGACGGCGCACGTGCGCTGCCCGTGGAGCTGTGCTTCGAGCTCGACGCCGGCAGTGGCCGCGGTGGATTCACCGACGTCGACGACGTGGTCGCGGCCGCGCGCCTGCTCGTCGACGCACCGGACGCCGTCCGGCTCACCGCCCTGCTGTGCTACGACGGGCACGCCACGCTGTCACCGGCCACGCCGCTGCGCCGAACCATCGCGGCGGATGCGCGGCGCCGCCTCGCGCGGCTGCACGAGGCCCTGCGAGAGGCCGCCGGCGGTGCCGTCGAGGAGCTGGAGATCAACGGGCCCGGCAGCTCGAACTACACCCAGTGGGTCGGCGACGAGCTGCTCACCGAGATCAGCCCCGGCTCCGCGCTGCTCTATGCGCGCTACCTGCGGGCCGGCTTCGACGACGACGCCCTCGAGCTGGCCTGTGTCCTGGCCGCCCCGGTGCTGCGGGTCGTCGGCCGCCTGCCCCGCGTCCCCCTGACCGCGATCGAGCTGCCGGGAGCCGACCGCGACCAGCTCATGCTCAAGGGTGGCGGATGGCCCTCAGGCGGCGGTCGTCAACCAACGATGATCTGGCCCGAGGGCCTCGAGGACAACGAGCTGTACGGCGGACGCGGGAACAACACCGGGACCGTGACGGCCCCGGCCGGCTCGCTGGGACTCGGCGACTACCTGCTGCTCTGGCCCCACCAGGTCGGCGACGCGATCGACCACTTCGGCGCGGTCACCGCCGTGCGTGACGGTCGGGTCGAGGCCAGCTGGCCCACCTTCGCACGGTGGGGCGCCTGATCCCCGCGGCCGGTCACCGCCCGAGGGGGTCGGCCCGCTCCAGCAGTCGCGTGAGCACCACCAGGCTGCGGGTCTGGGTGATGATCGGCTCGCTGCGGATGCGCTGGAGCACGTCCTCGAGGTGGGCGGTGTCGCGCACCCGCAGGTGCAGCAGCGCGTCGTGGTCC
Source organism: Nitriliruptoraceae bacterium (assembly GCA_007134165.1). GTDB lineage: Bacteria > Actinomycetota > Nitriliruptoria > Nitriliruptorales > Nitriliruptoraceae > SKJO01. The sequence continues at coordinate 6,407 of SLLJ01000478.1, forward strand.
CCGGTGACCGTGTAGGCGGCGATCACCTCCGGATGCTTGGCCACGGCCGTGCGGATGCGGTCCGGTTCGGTGCGCCCCTCGCAGTACACGGCCACGAAGGCCTCGGTGGTCCAGCCCAGCGCCCGCGGATCGGTCAGGGCGGTGAACCCGGTGATGACCCCCTCCGCCAGCAGCCGGTCCACCCGACGCTTGACCGCCGGCGCGGAGAGCCCCACCTCGCTGCCGATCGTGCGGAAGCTCGCCCGGGCGTCCTTCTGCAGCCACGCGACGATCTGCCGGTCGATCTCGTCGAGACGCACCGAAGCATCCTCACCTTCGGCATCGGTTCGGGTCCCCGGCAACCTAGCGCCGCGCGCCGCGGTCCGATCACGACGTGCTCGCGGTTGCTCAGCCGCGCGGGTCGTGGATCGTGCCCAGCAGCAGCACCGCCCCGGTGGCACGGTCGCTGATGGTGAACAGGAACGGACGGTCGACCTCGAAGATCAGGGGACCGGCGGAGTCGTCGTCGCCGATCGAGCCGGCGCTCGCGGCGGCTGCCCGCGTGCCCTGCTCGGTCACCTCGACGAAGGTCACCTGCGCGACATCCGTGAGCGCGAGGGGAGCGTCGGCGATCGGACCGAACTCAGCCTGCGCACCGAAGGCCCGCTCGACGCCCAGGTCCTGGAGTACGCCGGTGAGCCCGACACTCGAGCGCAGCGAGAACGACGGCAGCACCACCTCGACGTCGGTCGACCCGAGCTGCTGCACGAGGTCGCCCCAACGGTCAGCGTCCAACTGCTCCACGAGGTCCTCGAGCGCAAGATCCTCCACCGGCAGGAACACCTCCATGCCGAAGCGCTCGTCCTCGCCGTAGGGCAGGCGGACCACCTCGAGATCCGCATCCGCGAACCACAGCGTCGGTGTGTCGGTGCGCCGCATCATCGGGACCTCGACGTCGCTTCCGTCATCGAGGGTGAACGTTCCCGGGCCCGAGGCCTGCTCGTCGAAGCCCTGCGTCCAGTCGCCGACGAACGCCAGTGCGGTCGCCACCGCGAGGGGCAGCTGCGGATCGGGCAGCCCGAGCGGTTCGGCGAGGTCGCGGATCATCCCGTCGGTCTGCTCGGTCACCCACTGGTCGATGTCGGCAGCGGCCGAGGCCTCCCCCAACGGAAGCGAGACGAGCTGCGCATCGAACCGCTCGGCCAGGGCGGCCAGCGCCGCATCATCGACGGCCAGTTCGCTGTTCGCCCACAGGCCGGTGGCCAGCCGTAGCTGCACCGACGACGCCGAACGTAGCGAGTCCGCCAGCAGGCCCAGGCCCTCGTCCTGCCCGCCGGCGTCGCCGAGTACCGCCTCGAGCTGCGCGGCGGTCTCTCCCTCGGCGGCCGCGGCCACGATCGCCAGCAGAGCGCTCAGCGACCACGGCGAGGTGACCACGTTGAGGCCCTCATGCTCGACGAGCAGACCGGCATGTACCGCGAAGCCCAGGTGGTTGGCGGCACGGGCGGTGTCGACGGCCCGCTCATCGGCGGCCGGCGGCTCCGGCGGCGGTGCCGGCTGCTGCTCCGAGGCTTCCGGTGCCTCGGCGGTGGCGAGGTCCGACGGCTCGACGGCCGACCCACAGGCGGCCGCCAGCACCACCACGGCAACGACGACACCAGCACGCATCCCGGACATCGGCAGGTCTCCACATCGTTCGCGCAGGGTGTCATCCCCACATCACACGGCCGTCTCACGACAGGCGTACCGATCCACACCGGACCCTCGGCCGATGACCCTACCCATCACAACGGATCAATGCCGTCCACCTGATCCACGCAATGATCAGCTCCTGGTACGCAGCAAGACGCACTTCAGGTTCGCAGGCCCCCTCCATAGCGTTGCGGTGCTCGATGACCAGCAAGCCTCGACGCGCCGACGCAACGTCCGTCGCCCCCCGCACCCGGCGTACCGCTCATGGAGGTCGTATCGTGTTCGACGCCGCTCGCCCCCGCACGGCCACGCCCCGCCGCTACCTGATGTGTCCTCCGACCCACTTCGCGGTCACCTACGCCATCAACCCGTGGATGGACCCCTCCGTGCCGGTCGACGCCGAGCTCGCGATGCGGCAGTGGACCACCCTGCGCGACACCTACCGGGCGCTCGGCCACCGCGTGGAGCTCATCGAGCCGATCGCCGGACTCCCCGACATGGTGTTCGCCGCCAACGGCGGGTTGGTGGTCGACGGCCGGGCGTTGGGCGCCCGCTTCCACGGCCCCGAGCGTGCGCCCGAGGCCGACGCCTATGTGGCCTGGCTCGCCAGTCACGTCGATGCCCGTGCCCACCGACCCGTCCGGGTCATGGAGGCCGAAGGCGACCTGCTGGCCATCGGCGAGGTCGTGCTCGCCGGCCACGGCTTCCGCACCGAGCGGGCGGCCCACGAGGAGGTCGCCGAGGTGCTGGACCGAGAGGTCGTCAGCCTGCAGCTGGTCGACCCCCGCTACTACCACCTCGACACCTGCCTCGCCGTGCTCGACGACACGACGATCGCGTGGCTGCCCGCAGCCTTCGCCCCTCCGGCGCAGGCCGAGCTGCGCCGTCGCTTCCCGGACGGGATCGAGGCCAGCGCCGCAGACGCCGCGGCGCTCGGGCTCAACGCGGTGTCCGACGGCCGGCACGTCGTGCTCGCCGCCGAGGCCACCGCGCTCGCCGACGCGCTGGAGGTACGCGGCTTCACGCCCGTCCCGGTCGAGCTCTCCGAGCTGCGCAAGGCCGGCGGGGGCCCCAAGTGCTGCACGATGGAGCTGCGTGCGGCCGCCAGCGACACCAGCGTCCCCGGGGACATCCCCGACACCGAGGAGCAGGCCGCATGACCGCCATCGACGCCCACACCGCCCACAACTACGCGCCCCTGCCGGTGGTGCTCGCCCACGGCGAGGGGGCCTGGGTCACCGACGTCGAGGGTCGCCGCTACCTCGACGCCCTCGCCGGGTACTCGGCCCTGAACTTCGGGCACCGCCACCCCCGCCTGGTCGCGGCCGCCCACGCCCAGCTCGACCGGCTGACGCTCACCAGCCGGGCGTTCCACCACGACGGCTTCGCGGCGTTCACCCGCGAGCTCGCCGCGCTGTGCGGCAAGGACGCGGTGCTGCCGATGAACACCGGCGCCGAGGCGGTCGAGACCGCGATCAAGGCCGCGCGCCGTCACGGCCACCTGGTGCGGGGCATCCCCGAGGACCGGGCCCGCATCATCGTGGCAGCCGGCAACTTCCACGGCCGCACCACCACCATCGTGTCCTTCTCCACCGACCCCGATGCCCGGACTGGCTACGGCCCCTTCACGCCCGGCTTCGACGTCGTGCCCTACGGCGACCTCGACGCGCTCGAGGCCGCGATCGGTCCCGAGACCTGCGCGGTGCTGCTCGAGCCGATCCAGGGCGAGGCCGGGGTGCTCATCCCCCCGCCGGGCTATCTCACCGGCGTGCGCGAGCGCTGCGACGCCAGCGGGGTGCTGCTGCTCGCCGACGAGATCCAGTCCGGGCTGGCCCGCACCGGGCGCACCTTCGCCTGCGACCACGAGCAGGTCGTGCCCGACATCTTCATCCTCGGCAAGGCGCTCGGCGGCGGGATCGTTCCGCTGTCGGCGATCGTGGCCGACCGTGCCGTCATGGACGTGTTCACCCCCGGCTCACACGGCTCCACCTTCGGCGGCAACCCGTTGGCCTGCGCCGTCGGCCTCGAGGTGGTGCGGATGCTGGCCGAGGGCAGCTGGCAGCGACGCGCGGCCCGGCTGGGCGCACGGCTGGAGGAGGGACTCGCCACGCTGCCGGACCACGCCCTGGCTGCGGTCCGGGTACGGGGCCTGTGGGCCGGGATCGACGTCGCCGGCGGGCGCAGCGGCCGTGAGGTCTGCGAGGCGCTGTGCGCCCGCGGCGTGCTCGCCAAGGACACCCACGGCTCGACGATCCGCCTGGCCCCACCGCTGGTGGTCACCGACGACGAGGTGGACCTCATCGTCGAGGCGCTGGCCGAGGTGCTCGTGCCCGGGCAGGCTCAGTCCATGAGACCCCTGGC
>SLLJ01000421.1 GCA_007134165.1 Nitriliruptoraceae bacterium
ACCTCGAAGCCTCTGACCTTGACGACAACGACCCAACGCCCGCGGCCTGAAGCGCTGCCGAACTGATGTCCGCAGCCCTGGAGCTGCGAGGAGCCTGCCATGACGAACCAGAACGCCACCACGACCCACGCGCCTCCTGCCCGTGCTGCGCTGCCCGCCATCATCCAGGGCGGCATGGGGGTGGCGATCTCCGACTGGCGGCTGGCCCGTGCGGTCGCGCTGACCGGGGAGCTCGGGGTGGTGTCAGGCACGGCGCTCGAGGTGGTGTGTGCCCGCCGGCTGCAGGACGGCGACCCCGGCGGACACGTGCGCCGTGCGCTGGCGCGCTTCCCACTGCCCCACGTCGCCGAGCAGATCATCGACGCCTACTACCTCGAGGGTGGCCGGGCCGAGGGCCAGCCCTACCGCGCGGTGCCGATGTTCTCGGCGCGTCCGGCGCGCCGGCTGCAGGAACTGACGGTGGCGGCCGGCTTCGTCGAGGTGGAGTTGGCCAAGGAAGGACACGACGGCGCCGTCGGCATCAACCTGCTGCGCAAGATCGAGGCGCCGATCCCCTTCGTGCTCTACGGCGCGATGCTCGCCGGGGTGGACGCGGTGCTGGTGGGCGCGGGCAACCCCCACGAGCTGCCCGGCATGCTCGACGCGCTGGCCGGGGGCCAGGACGTGGAGCTCGGCCTGCGGGTGCAGGGCGCAAGCTCGACGCAGGATGCCCGTATCCGCTGCTCGCCGGCGGCGCTGTTCGACGGCGCGCCGCCGCGTACCGCCCGGCCGCACTTCCTGGCGATCGTGGCCTCCAACGACCTCGCCGAGGGCCTGGCGAACTCTCCAGCCTCCCGGCCTGACGGGCTGGTGGTCGAAGCCCCCGCTGCCGGAGGACACAACGCGCCGCCGCGTGGTCCGCGCCGAGTCGACGAACGCGGGCAGCCCGTCTACGACGAGCAGGACGCGGTCGACCTCGTGGCCATGGCCGAAATCGGGCTGCCGTTCTGGGTGGCCGGTCGCGCCGGCACCCCCGCCAGCTTCGCCGCGGCGCGTGCCGCCGGTGCGGTCGGGGTGCAGGTCGGCACGGCCTTCGCGCTGTGCCGCGAGTCGGGCATGAGTGCGACCCTGCGCGCCACGGTGCTCGAGCAGGTCGCCCAAGGCGAGGTCGAGGTGCGCACCGACTGGCGGGCCTCACCCACCGGCTTCCCGTTCAAGATCGTCGAGGTGGACGGCACGCTGTCGGACCCGGACGTGGTCGAGGGCCGCGAGCGGGTCTGCGACCTCGGGGCCCTGCGGGTGCCCTACGAGCGCGAGAACGGGGCGCTGGGCTACCGCTGCCCCGCCGAACCGCTTGCCTCCTACACCGGCGCCAAGCACGCCCGCGAGGCCAACACGGTGGGCCGCACCTGCCTGTGCAACGCGCTGCTGGCCACTGCCGGCTACGCCCAGACCCGCCGCGACGGCCGGGTCGAGCCGCCGCTGATCACGGCTGGTTCCGATCTCGGACCGGTGGCCGAGCTGCTCGAGCGCCACAGCAACGGTGAGCGCTCCTACGGCGCCGCGGATGTCGTCGCCTATCTCCGCGGGAGCTGAGAGCCCGTTGGGCGGGGAGCGGCGGGCACTCCCGCCAGCGACCCCCCGGCGCTCGGGCCTACACCCGCAGCACGTTGGCGAACACCAGCCAGGCCAGCAGCGTCTTGGCGGCCAGGCTCAGGATCACGTAGACGTACTCGCCGTAGACGTAGTCGCTCCAGCGTCCCTTCTGGCGGTACTGCAGCCACATGTTGAGGCCGAAGGTCCAGAACAGGACGAACTGCACCACCAGGATCACGTACACGAAGCCAGGGACCTGTCCGCCACCCGCTGCCGTGTAGTAGGCGATCAGCGCCCAGGGGACCAGCCCGAACAGCGTGCCGAACCAGAAGGCGCTCATGTCGGGGTCGTCGGGGGACTCGCGCCGCTCCATCAGCAGCCCGAAGACGATCATCGACGAGTTGGCGGCGAAGATGCCGACCAGTGCGCCCACGTCCCAGATGCCCACCAGCATCGCGATCAGCACGACCATCACCGACGAACTGATCGAGTACTCGATCCAGCGGGCGTAGCCGGCACGCTCGTCGAGCTTGCGCTCGTACCAGCCGCGCAGCGGCCCGGCGGTCAGCAGGTGGTCGGCGGCGGCGAACAGCACGAACACCGCCACCCACACCCCGACCCCGACGGTGGCGACCAACTCCGCGGGGTTGGGTTCGCCCCGGATCGCGGCCGGCACCGGGTCGTCGCCGAGGAAGCTGGCGAACACTGGGAGCGCGAAATCGTTGCTCAACGCCAGGATCACCACCGCCTGGGCCAGGTGCACCAGCCCGATGACGAGGTTGAAGCGGCGCAGACGGGCGTAGCGCGCGTCACGGTCGGGGATGGTCGGGGCGGACATGGCTCCTCACGGATCGGTGATCGGTGGTCGCTACGCAGCATCCGCCGCAGCGAACGGCCCGGTTCGGATGCGGTTCGCTGACGGTCACCGTGCGCTGACGGTTGCGTCCCCACCGTACCCTCGTCGGTTCCGGATGCCGGCGGTGTCGCCGGCCCAGTGGTCCCGTCCCCCCGTCGGAGGAAACTTCGTGGTCTCGCTCACCCGCAGCCTCGGCGCCGCGCTGCTCCTGGTCGGTGTCGTCGCCTACGTCTCCACCGGCGCGGAGAGCATCACCGCGCTGTTCCCGGCCTTCCTCGGGCTGCCACTGCTGGTGCTCGGGCTCATCGCCGGTCGGGAGTCGGCCCGGCAGCACGCCATCCACGGTGCCCTGGTACTCGCGCTGTTCGGGCTGCTCGGCTCCGCGATGCCGCTGATGGACCTCCCAGCGCTGCTCACCGGCGGTGAGGTCGAGCGTCCGGTTGCCACGGTGACCTCGGCGATCACCGCCCTGGCCTGCCTGATCTACCTCGGCGTCGGTGTGCGCTCGTTCCGCGCCGCCCGCCGCTCCGGCGGGTCGATGGCCGCCTGACGGACCCGGACTGTGACCCCTCGCCCGCGCCTGCGATGATCCGTTCCACAACCGAGCACGGACCCGCCGTGCCGGTGGTGGTATCCGCCATGACGAGGAGGTACGAGCACGCCATGATCGAGGTCATCTACCGCATCGGTGAAGGTCCCCAGGACGCCGACGGGCGGCCACAGACGGCCGCAGAGGCTCGTGCACTGCTCGAACAGGGCAATGACGCACTGGTCGCCCTGCTGGCGGAGCCAAGCTCGGCATCCGGTGCCGAATCCGGTGCCGAGGGCCCGACCCGCCGGATCATCGAAGTCGGAGCGGGCGGGTTCGGCTTGAGCAGCCCCGCCGACGGGGCACGGCGCCACGTACCGTTCGCCGCGGTGCTCGGCTGCGCGGACGCCCGGGTCCCGATCGAGCTGATCCTCGGCCGGGCGTTCAACGACCTGTTCGTGCTGCGGGTCGCGGGCAACGTGCTCGCTCAGGAGATCATCGGCAGCATCGACTACGCGATCGGCAACCTGCCCAGCATGCGCCTGGCGGTCGTGCTCGGCCACACCAAGTGCGGGGCGGTCACCGCCGCCGCGCAGGCCTACCTCGACCCGGCCCAGTACCTCGGACTGTCCGCCGAACACCAGCTACGCTCGATCGTGGACCACCTCTTCCCGGCCGTGCGTCTGGGTCACGCCGCGCTGCTGGAGGTCGCCGGGGCGGATGCCGCGGGCCAGCCCGGCTTCGCCCCCGCGCTGGTCGAGACCTCGGCGGTGCTCAACGCCGCGATCCAGGCCGCCTCGCTGCGCAGCGAACTCGCCAGCTACGACGTCGAGGTGGTGCAGCCCGTGTACGCGGTCTACGACCTGACCTCCCACCGCATCGGCACGCCCGTCGTCATCGACCCGGCAGCGCCTGCCGCGCGGCTGGCCGACCCGCCGGCGACCGCCGAGGGGTTCGCCTCGCTGGCCCGCGAGCTCGCCGACAGCCCGGCGGTGCGCGGGTTGCTCGCGGCGGCGTGAAGAGCGCCCACCTCGCCGGACCGGGGGCGGTGGGCTTGGGTTCAGGACAGCTCGAGGAAGGCCTGTTGGAACTGCTCGAGGTCGTCGGTCGCGTCGGTCGTGCGCACGCACCGCTCGATGCCGTCCACGGCGAGCTGCACCCCGACTCGGCGCAGCGCGGTGCTCGCGGCGGCGATCTGGCGCAGGACCTGCTGGCAGTCGGCGTCCTCGCCGAGCATGCGCTCCACCGCCCGGACCTGTCCCTCCACCCGGCGCAGGCGGCTGCGTGCCCGTCGCAGCGGCTCCTCGCCGAGTTGTTCGACGTTCATGGCTCGCGGCTCCCTCTGGCCCTGGCCGCCCACGGTAGAGCGGCGGCCGTCGTGGTGACGGCCGCCGCTGAACGGCAGGGTGAGGGACGCGGTTGGTGTCAGTTGCCGGGCAGGGGCAGCTGCGGGATCGACCACAGCACCAGCATCGTCATCGCCATCGTCGCCACGAACGCGGCCGGCCAGATGCGTGCTGCGGGGACCACCGGGGCGGCGGTCGCGCCACCCCGGCGGCGCACGATCACCTCGATGGCGAACAGCAGGGTGGTGGCGGTGGCCGAGACCATGCAGAACGGGCAGATCGCGCCGATCGGGACCAGTTGGAGGTAGACGAACCCTGCCGAGGCGGCGACCCCGCCGGCGGTGACGGGCAGCAGCAGCCGCTCGAGCCACGCGTTCTTGGTGGTCAGCCAGGTCGCTCCGGCGGCGATCATGGCGATGTAGTAGACGGCTCCGATGGTGGCCAGCGGGATCGGGCCGACATACGCCCAGGGGCTGGTGATGACCTGCATCGCGCCCTGCGGCTCGGCGCCGGCGGGCAGCGGCAGGACCCAGAAGTGGATCGCGGTGAGCAGCATGCTCGCGCCCCAGCCGACCACCGCAACGCCGATGAAGGTGCGGATCAGGCGGTTGATCAGCCGATCGTCGCCGGCGGCCGGGGCGGTCGTGACGGTCGCGGCGGTGGGGGCCGGGGCGGTCGTGACGGTTGTGTCGAGGGTGTCGGACATCGTCGCTACCTCGTGGGGATCAGGGCGGGTGGGGAGGGCGCGGCAGGTGGCCGGCCCGGTACGGGTTCAGAGGGCGGCCCCGGTACCCCCGGGGGTATGCCGTCTCGGCTGCAGTAAACGCCGTCGGTGCTTCCGGTTCATCCCGCCGCGGTCCCCCGTCAGCGAGATCGTTGCCTCTGGCCCCAGTCCCCGGGATCTTCGGCCCCCTCCAGCAGGCCTCTTAGCGTGCGGTGAGCGCACGTATACAGCGGATGGTCGATGCCGGCCGACGATACGCATCGGCGACCCGGCCCGGGACCCAGGAGGGCACGAACGAAGGGACGGCCACCGGCGACCTGACGCCGGCGTAACCTGGGTCCCCAGCAGCAGATCGCCGGGGGATCCGCACCCGCCCCCTCCCCGCCGTGGCGAGTCCCGCGGCCCACGACCTCGAGGACGCCATGTCCGGCAACTCCACCTTCCACCACACCAACGCGGCCGTGCTCTCGGTAACCGCCGTCGACGCGCCGATCGTGGTGCCCTCCACCGAGTTCGACGAGGCGCTGGCGGGCACGCTCGAACGACTCGGTCTGCGGCCGGGGCTGCTCGAGGAGGTCGCCGGCATCGTCGAGCGGCGCTGGTGGCCCGAGGGCGTGTCCTTCGCCGACGCCGCCGCACGCGCCGGCGAGCAGGCCATCGAGGCCACCGGGATCGACCGAGCCGACATCGGCCTGCTCGTCGACACCTCGGTGTGCCGCTCACACCTCGAGCCCTCCGCAGCGGTGGACGTGCATCGTCAACTCTCGCTGGCCTCCTCGTGCCTCAACTTCGACCTGGCCAACGCCTGCCTCGGCTTCGTCAACGCCATGCATCTGGCCGCCACCATGATCGACGCCGGGCAGTTGCGATACGCGCTGATCGTCGACGGTGAGGGCAGTCGCCACACCCAGCAGCGCACCTTGGAGCGGCTCGCCGGACCCGAAACCACGGTCGGGGACGTGTTCGCCGAGTTCGCGTCGCTGACGCTGGGCTCGGGTGGTGCGGCCATGGTGCTCGGTCCGGCTGACGACCACCCCGAGGGCCACCGGCTGCTCGGCGGCGAGACCCGGGCGGGCACCGAGCACAACGAACTGTGCATCGGTGACCTCGATCAGATGCGCACCGACACCAAGGGCCTGCTCGATGCGGGGCTCGCACTGTCGGCCGAACTGTTCGACGAGGCTCGGGACCACGGCTGGAAGTGGGAAGACGCCGACCACTACATCCTGCACCAGGTCTCCGCGGTGCACACCGCCATGCTCTGCCAGCGGCTGGGCATCGACCCCGCTCGCGCCCCGCTGACCTTCCCCACCCGCGGCAACATCGGCCCGGCCTCCATCCCCACCACCCTGGCACTCCACCAGGAGCACATCGCCCCAGGCGACCGCGTGGTGATCGGCGGGATCGGCTCGGGCATCAACATCATCGCCAGCGAGCTGGAGTGGTGAACGACCACGAACCCGCCACCCTGCCCCCACCCGGGCTCGCCGGGCTCGACCCCGCCTGGTCACGGCTGGTCGACGGCGAGGACGCCGAGGGAGCATGGCGTACCTGGCACGTGCTGGACACCGCCGCTACGGACATCGCCGCTGCGGCCACCGGGGCCGCGTCCGCTGCGGCCGGCACCGAGGAGGGTGCCGAACAGGTCGGCACCGTGCTGTGCGTGCACGGCAACCCGACCTGGTCGTATGCGTTCCGCACCGTGCTGGCACAGCCGCCGGCGGGCTGGCGGGTGGTGGCCGTCGACCACCTCGACCTCGGGTTCTCGGAGCGTACCGGTACCGTGCGCCGGCTCGCGGACCGCATCGACGACCTCGACCGGGTCGTGGACGCGCTTGAGGTGACCGGACCCGTGGTGCTCGTCGCGCACGACTGGGGCGGGCCGATCGCGCTCGGATGGGCCGAAGCACACCCCGATCAGGTCGCCGGGGTGGTGCTGACCAACACCGCGGTGCACCAGCCGGCCGGCTCGCCCGCTCCCGCGCTGATCCGCGCGGCCCGCCGACCCGGCGTGCTCGAGACCCTGGCGGTGCGGACCACCGGCTTCCTGCGCGGTGCGCTCGCGCTGTCGCGCCCGTCCCTGCCCGCCGAGGTACGCGCCGGCTACCTCGCCCCCTACGCCACCCCGGCGCGTCGGGAGGCCATCGGCGCCTTCGTGCGTGACATCCCCCTCGAACCCGACCACCCCAGTGCCGCGAGGTTGGACGCGGTTGCCACCGGGCTCGAGGTACTGGCCGACACGCCGGTGCTGCTGCTGTGGGGGCCGGCTGACCCGGTGTTCTCCGACCGCTACCTGCACGACTTCGAAGCCCGGCTGCCTCACGCGCGGGTGCACCGCGTCGAGGGCGCCAGCCATCTGACCCCCGAAGACACCGACCTCGCCGGCGCCGTACGCCGCTTCGTGACGGCGTGTGTGCCCCCGGCCGTCGCGCGGCCGGAACCGGCCGCGGCCGCCGCCGTCCAGGCGCCGTACGACCGCCGCGTGTTGTGGGCCGCACTGGCCGCCCCGACGATCGCTGCCACCGACGCCATCGTCGAGCCCGGCCCCGCCTCGCGGGGCACGCACGAGCTGACCGACGTGCGGCGGGTGAGCTTCGGCGAGCTCGCCGAGGACGTGCGCGACCTCGCGATCGGGTTCGCCCAGCACGGTGTCCGACCCGGGCAGCGGGTCGCCTGCCTGGTACCGCCCGGGCGGGAGTTGGCGACCGTGCTCGCCGCGCTGTGGCGGCTGGGCGCGGTGGTGGTCATCGCCGACGCCGGCCTCGGGCCCCGCGGGCTGAGCCGGGCGCTGCGCAGCGCCGCCCCCGACCATGTCGTCGGCATCGACCGGGCGCTGGCCGCCGCCACCGCGCTGCGCTGGCCCGGTACGCGCATCGCCGCCGGCGAGGTGCCCGACGCGCTGCGGGCCGCCAGTGGGGCCACCACCTCGACGTCGCAGCTGCGCGCTGCCGGAGCCCGGGCCCTCGAGGAGCGTGGGGGGCAGAGTGCGGCGCAGGCGCTGCTGCCCGAGCCGCCGGAGCCCGACGCGCTGGCCGCGATCGCGTTCACCTCGGGGTCGACCGGACCACCCAAGGGCGTGCGCTACCAGCACGCCGGGTTGGAGGCGCAGCGTGACGCGCTGGTGCGGACCTACGGCATCCGCCCCGACGACCGGCTGGTGGCGGCCTTCGCCCCCTTCGCGCTGTACGGGCCCCTGATGGGCATCACCTCCATGGTCCCCGACATGGACGTCACCGCCCCCGCCAGCCTCACCGCCACCGCCCTGGCGGACGCGGTCGTCGCGGTGGGAGCCACCCTGGTATTCGCCTCGCCGGCGGCGCTGGCCAACGTGGTCGCCACGTCCGCAGCCCTGCGTCCCCACCACCGTGAGGCGCTGGGCGGCGTGCGGCTGCTGCTGTCGGCGGGTGCGCCGGTCCCCGCCGAGCTGCTGCGCCGCTGCACCGCGCTGATGCCGCGCGCCTCGGCGCACACCCCCTACGGCATGACCGAGGTGCTGCCCGTCGCCGACATCGACCTGGCCACCATCGACGCCGTGGGTCCCGGGCCCGGGGTGTGCGTCGGGCATCCGGTCCCGGACGTCGAGGTGGCGCTCAGCCCCCTGGTCGGCGACGGCCACGCACCGCTGGCCGCCGGCGGTGGTGCCGCATCCGGCGAGTCGGCCGGCGGGTTCGACGACGACGGGTTGGCGACCGGGGCGCTGACCAGCGAGCCGGGCATCACCGGCGAGGTCTGTGTGCGTGCCCGCCACGTCAAGGAAGGCTACGACCGGCTGGCGTTGACCGAGCTGGCCGCCTCCCGCGACGCTGGCTGGCACCGTTCCGGGGACGTCGGCCACCTCGATGCCGACGGGCGGTTGTGGATCGAGGGGCGGCTCGCGCACGTCATCACCACCGCCGAGGGGGTCGTGACCCCCGTTGCGATCGAGCGCCGGGTGGAGACGATCGCTCATGTGCGCCTGGCCGCGGCGGTCGGCGTCGGCCCGCCCGGCGCGCAGCAGGTGGTGGTCGTGGTCGCCACCGATCCGGCACCTGGCCGCGCGCAGCTCGCGCCGCTCACGCTGGTCGACCGGGTCCGGGCGGCGGTGGCGGACGTCACGGTGAGCGTGTCCGTCGGGCCGCCGCGTGGTGGCGATGCGCCCGACCGCGAGGAGCCGTCCGACGGCGTGGAGTCCGGCGAGGGCGTGGCGTTCGGCGCGGCTGCAGAGTCCGGTGGCGCCCCGGGCGTCGCTCACCGCGTGGACGTCGCCGCGGTGCTGGCGGTGCCCGCACTGCCCGTCGACATCCGCCACCAGTCCAAGATCGACCGGGCGGCGGTGGCCCGCCACGCGACCGAGGTGCTGGCCGGACGGTCGCTGCCCGGTGGGGGGCGACGGTCATGAGGATCCTGGTCACCGGAGCGAGCGGGATGCTGGGCGCGGCCACCGCCCGGGCACTGGCAGCGCGCGGCGACGAGGTCCGGGTGCTGCAGCGCCGGGCCTCGGGGCTCGGGCTGCCCGAGGTCCTCGGCGACGTCGCCGACGCGCGGGTGGTGGCCGAGGCCGCCGTCGGGTGTGACGCGGTCGTGCACCTCGCCGCCCGGGTGGGGGTGGTCGGCACCGAAGCGCAGTTCGAGGCCGCCAACGTCGACGGCACCGCCAACGTCGTGGCCGCCGCTCGGGCTGGCGGGGCGTCGCGGGTGGTGCACGTGTCCTCGCCGTCGGTCGCACACGCCGGCGAACCACTGGTCGGAGCGGGCGCCGGTCCGGCCGACCCCGACCGCACCAGCGGCCACTATGCCCGGACCAAGGCCCGGGCCGAGCAGCTCGCGCTGGAAGCCGCCGCTGGGCGCCACCTCGACGTCGTGGTTCTCCGCCCTCACCTGGTGTGGGGGCCCGGTGACCGCCAGCTGGTGGGGCGGATCGTGCAGCGCGCGACCCAGGGCCGGCTCGCGCTGATCGACCATGGTGCGGCGCTGATCGACACCACCTACCTCGACAACGCCGTGGACGCGTTGCTCGCGGCGCTGGACCGTGCCGGCGAGCCAGGCGTGCGAGGCCGGGCCTTCGTGGTCTCCAACGGCCAGCCCCGGACCGTCGCCGAACTGCTGACCCGCATCTGCCGGGCGGCCGGCGTGGCGCCGCCCCGTCGCCGGGTACCGCTGCCGGTGGCCTGGGCCGGCGGCGCGGTCGCCGAACGGGTGTGGTCGCGGCTCGAGCGGGAGGACGACCCGCCGATGACCTCCTTCCTCGCCGAGCAGCTCGCCACCGCGCACTGGTTCGACCAGCGTGCGACTCGGGCCGCGCTCGGCTGGGAGCCGCGGATCGGGCTCGACGAAGGCTTCGCCCGGCTCACGGCCTGGTATGCGTCGGGGGCGGCCGGTGCCGGGGGGCCGGGGACGCCGTCGGCGGGGCCGGGGACGCCGTCGGC
>SLLJ01000294.1 GCA_007134165.1 Nitriliruptoraceae bacterium
ATCTCACGCATGACCGACAGCATCCCACGCCCCTGCGACATCCCGTCCACACCACCGCCCACGACAGACCAAGACAGCCGCCTACAGGTGATGAACCAACCCCCAGCAGCTCACGACCCTCGTACCGATCGGGGCCGCGGTGATGGCGGCCTGCACGGCCGTGGCCGACCCGCTGGCATCGATGATCCCACCGGCATCCGGGGCGATGGCGTCGACCGGTGCCGCACCCCAGTCCTCAGCAGCGACCCGACGCTGCGCTTGGGGCTCGATGACGCCGACCTTCACCCCGGCATCGGCCAGCATCCCGATCGTGGAGCAACCGACGGCGCCGGCGCCGATCACGGTCACCGTGTCGGGCAGTTCAGGACCCAGCGCCCGCACACCGGCGGCCGCGGTCGGCACGGCACAGGGCGTACCGACCAGCGCTTCGTCGGGAACCTCTTGGGGTGCGAGCAGCGCCGGAACGGTCGGTCGCAACCGGACGAGATCGGCCAGCATCCCGACCGCCTGAGGCGGCTGCTCGACCACCGCATGACCGTACTTCAACAGCCGGCGGCACTTCATCGACAGCCCGCGCAGACAGCGATCACAACTCCCGCAGGAGGCGATGATCCCGAACACGACGCGATCGACCAACCGACACCATCTGGCCTCGCGCGTCGGTCGTCCCGTCGTCGCACGCGAGCACGTGTCCGACCGCTTCGTGTCCAAGCGCCGTGCCGTCGGGTTCAGAGCGTCGTCCGGACACCGTGTGCAGGTCCGAGCCGCAGATCGCCGCCGAGTCGATGGCCACGTCGATCTCACCCGACGAACACGAGGGCAACGGGTGGGTCTCCAGGACCACGCGCCCGGCGCGCAGGACCGCGGTGGTGAACTCGCGGGAAGTCGCCATCACCCGATCACCTTGCGACGCAGCCAGGTCGACAACTGCTCAATGCCGTAGACCACGACGAAGATCATGATGAGCATCGCGGCCGTCCGCTCGTACGGCCGTTGGGCGACCGAGCTCTGCAGCAGGAACCCGATGCCCCCGGCTCCGACGATTCCCAGGATCACCGACGACGACACCATCTGCGTATGGGTCGCACCGGTGGACGCGACGGCCTGCATCGGCATGCGCGGGACCTGTTCGAGGGCGTCCATCATCAGCTTCGCGGACAGGCCGATCGTGCCGATGCACAGCGCCAGGGCGCCAGCCAGTGGGCCGAGCCCGACCGCCGCCACGAACACGATCGCGAGGATCAACTCCGGAACACCGCGGACCGCGACCACCCCGTAGCGGGCGACGACGGCACTGATCCGGTCGAACGCGGTCGTCCTCGCGCCCAAGATCGCGAACGGGATCGACCGGATCACGCCGATGAAGCTCGACACGACCGCGATGGCCAGGGACTCACCGAGACCAGTGATCGCCGGACCGGTGTTGGTCACGGAGTCCGGCGGCCACATGTTGCCGAGCATCGCGAGGAGTGCCGGACCCGCGAACAGCAGGTCGAGCAGCGAGAGGTCGAGTTGCTGGACAGAAGCGACCAGCCGGGCCACCAGCACCAACAGGAAGAGGCCCTGGCCGGCCCGAACCGGCGTCCAGGGCATCACGACCCGATCCCCGCGCGCATCTCGTCGACGCTGCTCGAGGGCTTCGATGGGACCCACGAGCCGGCTGCGCGCCAGGTCCTCCCCCCCGATCACGCCGCCCCGCACCAAGGAGGACACGCGTTCGACGAGCACGATGAGCACGAAGATCATCGCCACGATCGCCAGCCCACGGTCGTAGCGCAGCTGGCGCAGCGTGTTCCGCAGTTCCATGCCGACGAACGTCGGCAGCGCCTGTGGGGTCACCGCCTTGACGATCGTCTGGAGCCGACCGAGGGCTCGAGCCGCTCCGCCATGGCTGGCTCGTAGACGCCGGCCTGGGCGGCGAGCGCGAACGACTCGCGGTACTCGTCCGGGGCTCGGCCGAGCAGAGCCGCAGCGAGGTGGCTGTTGACGTCGACGGCGAGCTCGACCACACGCCCCAGGAGGCGCTCGACGGCCGCGGCGACAACCGGGTCATTCCGCAACCGGTGCGCATCGAGGTCACCGAGCGATTCGAGCACGCCACAGGTGCGCTCGATCACGTCCAGTTCGTTGCGGACGACGTCCGCGTCGAGGCGTCGCTGTTTCACCGGTCTACCAACAGCCCGAGACCGCGCCGACGCAACGATGCGGTCCCCATCGCGGAGATCAGCGCCGCCATCTGCGCCCGTGCCACATCGCCGGGCACGGCCTCGCACCGCGGTTCGGATGGCGGGCCGAGCGCCCGGGCCCGTGCGCCCATCCCGGCGACGGAGTCACCCCCCTACCTGACCCCACCAACCCGATCAGCTGACCGCCAGCCCCGACATCCCCGACCGCCCACAGGGAGATCGGATCTCGGCCAGAACGGCCACCAACTGGCCGCCCACCGGCGAATCCCCCTGGCCCTTGACAACCTCGCCGGTCAGGTCGAACGGGGATGGATGCTGCTCGGCGAACCAGGCATCGGCACCTCGCCGTGAGCACGCCGGATCGCTGCCGAACCCCGGCAGCGTGGCCACTTGACCTCACGCCAACTCCGCCTCCCACGGGGTCCCTACGAACCAGCAACGGCCGCAACGACGCCTGCGCTGGAACCCGGTCAGCGGGCTGCCGCGATGGCGAGGCGGGTCGCAGCAGGTGCGCGCCCTCAGCGCTGGACGCGTGCGCCTCCCCCGGCGGCGAGCCGCTCGACCTCGGCCCGTGTGGCCATGGAGGTATCGCCGGGCGTCGTCATCGCCAAAGCTCCGTGTGCCGCTCCGTAGTCGACGGCCACCTCGAGCGCTTCACCTTCGAGAAGACCGTAGATGAGACCGGAGGCGAAGCTGTCACCACCACCAACCCGGTCGAAGACCTCCAGCCCCGGTCGATGCGTCGCCTCGACGAACCCTTCGGAACGCGACCAGGCGACCGCACCCCAGTCGTTGACCGTCGCCGTGCGCACGCCACGCATCGTCGTTGCGACGACCACCAGATCCGGGTAGGTCGCCGTCGCGGTCTCGATCATCTGGGCGAACGCCGCCGCATCGAGCGCCGTCAGGTGCTCGTCGACACCGGGGACCTCGAACCCGAGACAGGCGGTGAAGTCCTCCTCGTTGCCGATCATCACGTCCACCAGCGGGGCCAGGCGACGGTTCACCTCACGCGCACGCTCCTGACCGCCGACACCCTTCCACAGGCTGGGTCGGTAGTTCAGGTCGTAGGACACGATGGTCCCGTGGCGCCGCGCGGCCCGCATGGCCTCCTCCGCGACCTCAGGGGTGGACGACGACAGTCCCACGAAGATGCCACCGGTGTGGAACCACCGCACCCCCAGTTCCCCGAACAGGTGGTCCCAGTCCACATCCCCCGGCGAGAGTTGGCTGACCGCGGTGTTGCCGCGGTCGGACGCACCAACGGCCCCGCGGACCCCGAAACCGCGCTCGGTGAAGTTGAGCCCGTTGCGTGCGCGACGACCGATCCCGTCGTCCTCCACCCATCGGACGTGCGAGGTGTCCACGCCTCCTTGGAGCATGAGGTCCTCGACCAGCCGACCCACCGGGTTGTCCACGAGAGCGGTCACGATGCCAGCACGCAGCCCGAAGCAGCGCCGAAGGCCACGGGCGACGTTGTACTCCCCGCCACCCTCCCAGACCTCGAATCGCCGTGCCGTGTGGATCCGACCGGCACCGGGATCGAGACGGAGCATGACCTCACCGAGCGACACGACGTCGTAGGCGCATCTCCCGGGGGACTTCGGCATGACGGCTGACACCCTGGTCCTCCTCGTCTAGGACGGCTCGGCCGCCGTGGCACTCGCCGCGGCCACCGCCGCACGGATCCGCTCGCCGATCGCCTGCCGGTCACCGGCGCGGAGCAGCGCGGAGGGGACCATGAAACTGCCGCCCACCGCCGTGACACACGACAGCCGCAGGTACGCCACGAGATCGTCGGCACCGATCCCTCCGGTCGGGACGAAGCGCACCTGCGGGAAGGGCGCCGCGAGCGCCTGCAACGTCCGGGGACCACCGAGCGACCCGGCGGGAAAGAACTTCAGCAGCTGCACCCCAGCCCGAAGTGCCGCCTGCACCTCCGTCGCGGTCGCCACCCCCGGGATGGGAAGCAGCCCACGTTCGAGGCTGCGCTGCACCACCTCGGCGTCGAAGCCGGGCGAGACGATCACACTCGCCCCGGCCTGCGCCGCCTGGTCGACCTGCTCGACGCTCACGACCGTGCCGGCGGCCAGGAGCAGGCCCGGCACCTCGGCCAGGCGCTCGATCGCCTGCAGGGCCGCGGGTGTCCGAAGGGTGACCTCAGCGATCGGCAACCCGTTGTCGACCAGCGTGCTGCCAAGCCACCCGGCGGTGTCCGCGTCATTCAGCACGATCACGGGCAGCAGCCGGCAGGAGACCAGCAGCGACCGCGCACCATCCGGATCCATCGCGCTCAGTCCTTGGTCGTGGCCGCAGCGGCGACACGCACGGGGTGTGTCGGACACCGCTGACCGATGGCGACCGTGCGGATCGGGAACGTAGCCGTCGCGCTGCGTTGGGAGAAGGTCGGCATCTCGAGCAGGGTCGTCCCGTCGCTCGGGGTCGCCGGCAGCGTGACGGCGACGATCCTCCCGCCCGATCGACCACCTGGCGGGGGCGCGAAATCCTCGCTCCCGGCGGGCGTCACCAGGTGCCGTCGATGATCTGCGACGCCCGGCCCGCTCAGCGTCCATGGGGGGGAATCGTCCACTGCCACCGGCGCCGGCCGTCCGGTTCGACGCCGACGGTCACGGCGCCAGCCCCCGGCGTGGCCCGCAGCTCGACCCCCACACCGCGATCGTCGGCCGTGACCGCCTCGACCACGCCGTTGTCGACGAGGACCTTCAGCGCCAGAGGGTGCTGTCCCGGCCACACCGCCTCACCCCGAGCATCGGCGCGCGGGGCCCACAGCGTCCAGATGACGTCGTCGAGCCGGACCTCGCCGGTGTGCTGCGCCACCGGTACGAGCGGCAGCACCGCCCCGCCGCGGACGAACAAGGGCACCCGGTCCAGGGCGAGTTCGACGTCGAGGAAGCGGCCACCCTCGTGGATCTCGTCGGTCCACCAGTCGACCCAGTGGCCGGCCGGCAGGTAGACCTGGCGGCGGCTGGTGTCGTCGAGGATCGGCGCGACCAGCAGGTCAGGGCCCAACAGGTAGGCGTCATCGATCCGGGCGGCGACCGGATCGTCCGGGTGGTCGACCACCAGCGGGCGCACCAAGGGCACGCTGGCCGCCACCGAGGTCCCGGCGGCGGTCCACAGGTAGGGCAGCAGCCGGTATCGCAGCTCGGCCACCCTGCGGAACGCCGCCAGTGCGTCGGGGCCGAACTCCCACGGTTCGCGTGGCGGCGACCCGTGGGCCCGGGCATGGGAGCTGAGCAGCCCGAGCTGGGCCCAACGCACGTAGAGATCGGGGGGCGGGGTGCCGACGAACCCCCCGATGTCATGCGAGGAGAACGGCAACCCGCTCAGGCCCATCGACAGCATCGACCGCAGGACGCAGGCGAGATCCTCGAACCGCGCCACACCGTCACCCGACCAGTGCACGGGGTAGCGCTGGGAGCCGGCCCAGCCCGAACGCCCCCAGATCATCGCCTCACCGGCCCCGCGGACCTCTTCGGTGACCTCGTAGACGGCGCGCTGGTACAGCAGCGGGTAGAGGTTGTGGACCTCGTGGCCCTCCGCGCCGGCGTACCGCCCGTCGGGGGGCGCGCCTTCGCCGTAGTCGACCTTGATCACGGCCACGCCGAGCTCGAGCAGCGCCCGAAGCTTGCCCTGCACCCAGGCCACCGTCTCCGGGCGCGTGTAGTCGATCAGAGCGGCGTCCTCACCGAACCCCCCGGGCAGCAGGTAGACGTGGCCGCTGGCTCGGCGGACCAGGTGACCGCCGGTCATCGCTTCACGAAACAGCGGCGAGTGCACGTTGACCAGGGGCCACTGCCACAGGCTGACCTTGAAGCCGAGGGCGTCGAGATGTCGGGTCATGGCCGCGGGGTCGGGGAAGTTCGAGCCGAACGCGAGGTCGCAGACGTAGTCGGTCTCGAACCAGCCGGTGTCGATGTGCAGCACGTCGGTGGGGATCCGGTGCTCCCGCAACTCGCGCGCGACGCGCAGAACCTGCTCCTGGGAGTCGTAGGTGATACGCGACATCCACAGCCCGAACGACCACACCGGGGGCAGTGCCGGTGGGCCCGTGATGCGGGTGTAGCGCGGCAGGATGTCGCGTGGGGTCCGGCCGACGACCACGAACACGTCGAGTTCGCGGGTGTCGTCGACCACGACCGACAGCGCGGTGTGGTCGAGCTCCCCGACGCGGAAGGTCATCGCATTGGAGCTGTGGACGAACAGCCCGTAGCCGCGGGAGGTGAGGTAGAACGGCACCTGCTGGTAGCTGGCCGGCGAGGCGTTGGAGAACGCTTCCTGGACCCACAACTGCTGGATCGTGCCGCGCTTGTCGTAGGGACCGAACGATTCACCGAAGCCGTGGACGATTTCGTCATGCGCGAGGTCGAAGGTGAGGAACGTCTGGTCGCGGCCGTCGCGGGTCCACCCGGCGGGGTAGCCATAGCGGTGGTGGAAGATCCAGCGTCCCTCGGCCGTGTTCCACTCGGGGGGGCGCGAGGCGAACGCGGGCAGGTCGATCGGTCGGGTGCGGCACACGACCTCACCGCGACCATCACGCACGACCACCCGCAACGGCGATCGCTCGACCGTGACGTGCGAGGCGCCGAACGTGAGCTCGACCGTAGCATCGGTCTCGGTCACCGCGACGTCGATCGGGTCCGCGGGAAGCTCGGCGATCATGGCGGTGCGGCGATCGGAGACGTCGTCGCCGGCGGCGAAGCGCAGCCGCAGGATCCCGTCGGCGCAGGCGTCGAGCCGCAGCGTCGCGCCGTCACCTTCGACCGGCTCGGAGGGCATCGTCTCCACCACCGTGCCGTAGTAGTCCGCCAGTACCGGGGAGAACACCAGCGTTGACAGCCGTAGGGTGACTCCCCGAGGGTCGGACTGAACGCTGGCGACCTCGGCGAGCACCTCGACGGGGACCTGACGTCCGAGGAAGCTCGACAGCTCCCGGCCGTGGGGGACGGTCATGCGATCACCTCGCGCTCGCGGCATAGGAGGATACTGTATATCGCATCAGGGGCCGGAGGCGCCGCCGTCAACCGCCGGCTCGTAGCCACACCTGCACACCGAGGCTCACGATCACGACCGCCACCAGCAGCGCCGCCCCGCCGAGGTTGTTGCGCAGCACCTCGCCTTCGCGGCCGCTGATGCCCGTGGCCGCCGTCCCGACCGACGCCACGGTCGGGGACAGGGCGTTGCCGATGTTGCCGCCTGCGGTCTGCCCGGTGAGGATCACGGCGGTGGCGACCCCGAGGACGACGGCGACTTCCGCCTGCAACGCGCTGAACAGCGCATTGGAAGCGGTGGTCGATCCGGTGATGACGGTGCCGAGCGCGCCCAGCGGCACCGACACCAGCACGAACGCCCGGCCAAGCCCTGCCGCCAGAACCTCGGCGACGATCCTGACCATCCCCGACTCGCTCATCAAGGCCGCCAGCACGGTCAGCCCGAGGATCGACGGCGCCACCTTGCGGCAGCGGCCACCCCACCCACGCAACGCCTCGCGGGTGCGACCTTCGGGCCACCACCCGCGGCGGTGGTAGACGCTCACCGCTGCCACCGCAGCGAGCAGCAGGTAGGGCAGCGGGTGCAGCAGCGGGCGGAACACCGGGGTCACCGCCGACGCCTGCGTCGCGAACCCGAAGGCCGCGTCGACGCCGGGCAGCACCGGGGCGACCGGCGGTACGCGCTCGAACACCGCCCGCACCACCGGTACCGCGAACCCGATCACGGCCGTGACGGTCAGCACGACGTAGGGTGCGCCAGCGCGCAGCAGGTCGGCGCCCGCCGGACGTGTCACCCCCCGTCCGGGTAGCAGCCACCACGCGGCCAGCAACCCCGCGAGTCCGGCGGTCGTGGACCCGATCGCCGGCTGCACGGTCACGACCCCGATCAGCACCGCCCCCATGATCCCACCCAGCGCCAGCGCCCGCCAGCGGTCGCCGGGTGCCCGCTCCCCGCGAGTCAGCACCAGCAGCCCGGACACCACCGCGCTGATCGCGAGCACCACACCGGCGCGCAGGGCGAAGTCCTCCGCCTCGGGCCCGGTCAACCCAGCGGTGGCCTCGGCCATGAAGTAGCTCGATCCCATCGACCCGAAGGTCACCGACCACTGGTAGCCGATCAGGCAGGCGGCGACCGCCGTGACCGGGGTCATCCCCCGACGCACCAGCAGCGGCGCAGCCATCGCGATCGGGGCACCGAACCCGGCGGCCCCCTGGAGGAAGGACGGCAGCACGAAGGCCAGCAGCAGCAGCCGGCGGCCTTCGGTGGGCGCCAGGGTGTCGGCGGCGCCGGCGAGTTGATCCAACGAGCCGGACCGGTCGAGCAGTTCGTAGAGCAGCAGCGCCGGGAGCACGATCAGCAGGATCCACGTGCCGGTCCATACCCCTCGGGTGACCACCACCGCCAACTCGACGGCGTCGAGCCCGAACAGCACCACACCGAGCACCGCAGCCACCCCGGAGGCGATCCACGCCGAACGGGTCACCGGGGCCGAGCCAAGCACCAGGACCGTGAGCAGCACGATCGGCCCGATGGCGGCCAGGGCCGCCCAAGCCGGGGCGTTCATGCGCGGCGGGCCACGGCCGGGTCGGGCACCTCGGAGGCCGCAAAGTCCCCGGACCCGTCAGGGTCAGGGGGAGCCGCATCCTCCCCATCGGCGCGGGACTCGTCACCGTCCATGGCTGCCGCCGCATCCATCTGCGCCCGCAGCACCCCGAGGGTGTCCAACACGTGTTTGGTGCCGAGTGCCGCGGCCCGATCGCCGTCTTGCTCGCGGATGGCGTCGACGATCTCGAGGTGTTCTTCGACCGAATGGCGCGTGCGTCGCGGCGGCGCCTCGGAGAAGTACCACTGGACCCGCAGGCGCAGCCCCTTGAGCGTCGCCATCAGCACGTCGTTGCCGGCCGCCACGACCACGGCGTCGTGGAATCTCGAGTTCAGGGTGGCGAACCGCTTCGGCTCGTCGGCGGCGTCCTTGGCCGACCGCGCCAACGCATCGAGTTCCGCGACCTGCTCGTCGGTCCGGCGGCGGGCGGCAAGCCGGCAGGCCTGGGCCTCCAGCGGTGCGCGGACCTCGAACAACTCCTCGAGTTCCGCGGCGTGGCGCTGGCGCACATAGACGCCGTGGCGGGGACGGATCTCCACCCACCCGCTCGCGTCCAACGCACGCAACGCCTCGCGCACCGGGATCCGGCTCACCCCGAAATGCGCGGCGAGCTCGTCGGGGTGGATGCGAGCCCCCGGCTCCAGCGCACCGTTGAGGATCGCCTCCTCGATCGCAGCTCGGAGCTGCTCGCCGAGCGTCTCCGCCCCGCCGAGCTGCGGCAGCGCCGCCAGTGACTCGCTCATGGTTACTCCTGGCCTGCCGGCCCGCCGAGATCGCGCCTGGGGTGCCGGCCCGCCACCGGCATCCTACGGGCACCGGTCGCTTC
Source organism: Nitriliruptoraceae bacterium (assembly GCA_007134165.1). GTDB lineage: Bacteria > Actinomycetota > Nitriliruptoria > Nitriliruptorales > Nitriliruptoraceae > SKJO01. The sequence continues at coordinate 9,629 of SLLJ01000294.1, forward strand.
AGCCACCGCCACGCAGGACCGCCCGCATCGATCCGGCCGCGGGTAACGGGACCTGGCACGTGGTTGTGTCGATCCTCGGCGTCACCGGCACCCCGTCCACGGTGACCTCGGTGATGTGCACGCCGACGACCTCGAGGTCGACGTCGGTGTCGGCGCCCACCACCTCGACGTGCAGGTCATCACCATCGCGGTGCCAGCGGACCTCGCACGCCCGGTCGCGCTCAAGCAGCGCGGTTGCCGAACCATGCGCGCCGGGGCGGACCAGGGTGACGGTCAGCGGACCTTCGACCACCTCGCCGGTGTGCTGTCGCACCGGCGCCTGCACCACGGCATGGTCCTCGCGCAGGAACAGCGGGATGCGCGCGAGCGGCGCGACCACCTCCACGACGCGTGCGCCGGTGACCGGCTCGCGGGTCCAGAAGTCGGTCCACGTCCCGGGAGGCAGGTAGACCTGCCGGCGCTCTCCGGCATCCAGCATCGGCGCGACCAGCAACGCCGGCCCGAACAGGTAGGCGTCCTGCACGCGGGCCGCGAGCGGATCGTCGGGGAACTCCCAGACGTAGGGCCGGACCACCGGCGCGCACGTCTGGCCGGCATCGACGGTGACCGCGTCGAGGTAGGGCAGCAGCCGGCTGCGCAGCTCGAGCGCTTCGCGCGCGAGCCGCTCGGCGCGTTCGCCATAGGCCCAGGGTTCCCGCGGCGGCATGCCGTGGGTCCGCACGTGCGACGAGAACACCCCGAGCTGCATCCACCGCACGTACAGCGCGTCGTCGGGCAGCCCCACGAACCCGCCGACGTC
>SLLJ01000212.1 GCA_007134165.1 Nitriliruptoraceae bacterium
GACGATGTGCGCGGCGTCCAGCAGCCCTCGGTGCCTCAGGGCGCAGACGCAGCAGCGGTCCTGGTACGCGAACAGCACTCGGCTCCGGAACTCGCGCTGATGAAGGCGGACTCGCTGCTCGCGTTTGGCGTATCGGCGTAGATCAATGAGCTCCGCGTACTCGCCGGTCGCAGGCTGGTCGCTTACCAGTACACCGTCGGTCTCCGTACCCGTGATGAAGACGGGGTACGTCGGCTCGTAGAAGCCGTCTCCGACGCTGATGAAGTAGACCAGCGGTCGACCGCTGGCGCCGAGCTGGTGAAGGCTGCGGTTCATGGCCGTGGCTTGCGTTCCGCCTTCGCGCATGTAGCGGTAGTAGCGGTTCCCGTCGTCTCGGTCCTCATCGTCATAGCCGCCCAGCTCGACGCTGGTGCTCGTGGAGATTATGGCGAGCGCCTCTGCCCAGCCGGCCGGCTTCGTGATCCCACCCTGTTCCATCAGGCGGAGCGGCTGGCCGTCGTAGACGAAGCTGTTCACGTCAGAACGACGGACGTACGGGCCAATGCGCTGGCGGAGGTCGTCGAGGAAGGCGAAGACAGCCGCCCGCAGCTGGTCGGAGTCTGAGAGTCGAGGCATGTCCGGCCCTGTGATTCGCCATCTGTGAGCTCGTCGAACCATGGCAGCGAGGAGACTCGACGGCAAGTGACCTGCGTCCCGTCGCCAGACCTCCGCAGAGGGGCCGGAGACCGCCATGGGTCCGGAAGCACGACAGAGTCTTCACCCCTGAAGCAGGCGTCGGGCACGTGGCCCGGTGGCCCCACGGCAAGACGCGGGGCGTTCAGAGACCAGTCACTGACCGCGCCGACCCGGCCACGGGAGTACGGCACCCATAGGGCACCCATGAAATACGAAAAGGCCCCGAAGGGCCTTTTCGTGGTAGCGGGGGCAGGATTTGAACCTGCGACCTCCGGGTTATGAGCCCGGCGAGCTGACCGGCCTGCTCCACCCCGCGTCGCTGCCTCGCAAGGTACCCGTCACCTCGCCGATGCGCGAATCGACGCGACGATCGACGGGCGTTGCGGGGACTACCGCGCCCGAACGCGCCGCGCCCGGACGGTGAGGTCCGGGCGCGGCGCATCACGAGCTGGCATCAGGCGTCGGGCTCGACCTCGTCCGCCCCGTCGAGGCCGCCCTCGTCCAGACCGTTGTCGTCGAGGTCGCCGAGCTCCTCGAGCAGGTCGGCGTCGCTGAGCTCGTCGTCGTCGGGAGCGAACAGCTCCTCGACCTCGATGCCCTGGGCGGCCGCGGCCTCGCGCAGCAGCTCGGCGCCGCGTGCCACCTCGCGCTGGTAGCGACCGAGGTCGCCCTCGCGCAACGCCTCGTCGGCGTTGTCGAAGGCCTCGAGCGCCTCGCGGATCAGCCGCTCGGAGAGCTCGACGGCGTCCTCGGGCTCGTCGGGCTCCGCCGGCGCATCCGGATCGAGCTCCGCGTCCTCGTCGTCGACGAGCGGATCGTCGGCAGCAGCGCGGGCCTCCTCCTCGGCGATCGAGTCGGGCACGGGCACGCCGATCAGCTGGCTGAGCGCACCGGCCAGCGTGCGGTCGAAGGCGGTGCGCTCCCCCATCACCAACGCGACCCGTGCGAGCTCGGGGATGCGGGCCTGCGGGTTCTGCAGGAACAGCGGCTGGACGTAGAGCAGCGAGTCGGCGACGGGCAGCACCTGCAGGTTGCCGCGGATGACCTGGGAGCCTTCACGGGAACGCAGGGTGATGTAGGCCGAGATGTCGTCGTCCTGCTCGATACGGGCCTGAGCCTGAGTGGGACCGAGCACCTGCTGGTCGGACGGGAAGCGCACCCCGAACAGCTCGTTGAGCTGCTCGCCGTCCGAGCGACCCGCGAGCCAGGCGACCATGTTGGGCCGCTGGCGCGCCAGGTAGGGCTGGATGAGGACGAACTCCTCGGTCTCCTCACCGGGCAGCTTCATCAGCAGGTAGTAGGGCTCCAGCGGACGCTGCTGGGCGGCAGCCCCGAGGTCGGTCGCGCCCTGGTTGGCGGCGAAGGCCGGGTCGGCCGGGATGGACCACTCGTCAGCGCGGTTGTAGAACGCTTCCGAGTCCCGGATGTGGTAGGTGGTGAACAACTCCGACTGGAGCCGGAACAGGTCCTGCGGGTAGCGGAAGTGCGGCGCGAAACCGTTGTCGTCCTCCACCGTCTCGAGCACCCCGGGGAACACCCGCTCCCAGGCGTCGAGCACCGGATCGTCGTCCTCCACCCGGTACAGGGTGATGGTGCCGTCGAAGCCGTCGACCACCGCCTTGACGCTGTTGCGGGCGTAGTTGACGGTCGTCTGGCCGCCGGCGTGGGTCAGCGTGCGGCGCTCGGAGTACGGGTAGGCGTTGGAGGTGGTGTAGGCATCGACGATGTAGACCACGCGGCCGTCGACCACGGCCGGGTAGGGCGCGTCGTCGAGCAGGAGGAAGGGTGCGACGGCGTTGACCCGCTGCTGGACCTGCCGGTTGAAGATGATCCGCGAGTCGGGGTTGAGCAGGTTGGTGAGCACCAGGTTGTAGTCGTTGAAGCGCAGCGCGAAGGCCAGGCGACGGGTGAGCGAGTTGATCGGCACCCCGCCCTCACCCTCGTAGACCGTGGTGACCTGCTCGAGGGTTTCGGGATCCTCGAAGTTGAGCTCGGCCGCGTCGGTGCGCACCAGCGAGTAGACGGGCTCGGGGAAGTCCCCGAAGTACACGCTGGGCTCCTCGACCGGGACGATCGCCTCCTCGCCGCTGGGCGGGATGTTGGAGGACAGGAAGACCGGCTGACCCTCGGGGTTGGCGGTGTTGACCTGGGAGGCCACCACGCCGAAGCCGTGGGTGAAGGTGATGTGCCGGTTCTGCCAGGTGTCCGCACCCTCCTGCAGCTGCGAGAGCGAACGGGTGGCGATCATCACCTGCCGCAGGTCACCACCGATCTGGTAGCGGTCGATCGAGACGTCGTTGAACTCGTAGTATGGCCGCAGCGACTGCAGCTCCTGGTAGGTGGTCTCGAGCACCTCGGGGTCCCACAGACGCACGTTGCGCAGCGTGACCTCGTTGTCGATGACGTCACCTTCGTCGAGGTCATTGGCGATCGGGAAGGAGCTGACCGACACGTCCTGTAGCCCGTAGGCGGTACGGGTCGCCTCGATGTTGCGCTGGATGAATTCCTGCTCGCGGGCGAGCTCCTGGGGGTCGACCCGCAGCCGCTGGATCGCGGCCGGGTAGGCGCCCTGCAGGATGATGGAGGCGACCACCAGTAGGGCGATCGCCGCACCGGGCAGCAGGAACCCTCGGCGGCGGATCCACAGCAGGACCAGCACGACCGCGATCGCCGTCACGCCCATCAGCAGGTACAGGGCGGGCAGCTCGGCGTTGACGTCGGTGTAGGACGCCCCGGTCACGGTGCCGCGCGGGGAGTAGTTGAGGTCGTAGCGGTCCAGCCACAGCCCCCAGGCGCGCACGGCGAGGATCAGCGACAGCAGGATGGCGAGGTGGGCCTTGACCCCGGGCAGGATCTTCTCGCCCTCCGCCTCAGGGCGGATGCCACCGAGCAGGTAGTGGGCACCCGCGGTGAGCAGCGCGCTGAGGATCAGCGAGGTGAACAGCCAGGTCTGGACCAGCACGAGGAACGGGTGGGAGAACAGGTAGTAGCCCACGTCCACGCCGAACTGCGGGTCGGCGACGCCGACCTCGGCGGCGTTGCGCCACAGCAGGTAGGGCTCCCACTGCGCGCTGATCGCCAGCCCCGAGGTGAAGCCGAACAGCACCGCGATCGCGGCGATCAGCCACGGCAGGTACGGATCGGCCATCTCCCGGTAGCGCTGGATCTGCGCCTGCTGGGGCGTGGAGGGCACGTAGAAGGGCCTCAGGCGGCGCGCGATCTGCAGGTTGACGGCGATCAGCGCGGCCAGCACCAGGCCGAACACGAGCCCGAGCAGGACGCGGGTGGTGAGCACGGTGGTGAAGACCGCGCGGAAGCCGCGCTCGTCGAACCACCACAGGTCGGTGAAGAGCACGGCGACACGGTTGGCGCTGAACAGCACCAGCACCACGGCGAGGATCACCACGGTGCCCAGACGACGGCGGACGAGATCGCCCACAGCGGGCCTTCCAGGAGGAGGATGGTTGATGATGGTTCGCGGCGGCAGCCCCTGAGGGTTCTCCGCGCCGCGGTCAGCGCACGCGGTTCGGGCGGGATACCGCCTCCAGGGTGCCGGACGCCACTCGCGCGCGGTTGCCGGGCGCGCCACCCGGGTCCGTCAGGCTACCCGGCGTGGCCGCCAGCCGCGTCCATGACCCCGCCCCCAGCCCGCAGCGTGAACGCATCGTCGGGCAGCCCGCCCCCGGCGATAGTGTCGAGGGCGGCCACGGCCCCATCGAGGTCGTCGACGGGGACCACGAGCACCTCGCGCTCGACCGGCGCGCGCCGGGCCTGGTCGAGGTTGCCGCGGGGCACGAGGAACACCGCGACCGGCCGATCCGTGTCCGGTCGTGAGGTGGCGGCCACCAGCTTCTGCCGCACCCCGCCGACCGCACCGACCTGGCCGTCGAAGTCGATGGTTCCGGTGCCGGCGACCACGCTGCCGCCGGTCAGGTCCCGGTCGTCGAGCAGCCCCACGATCGTCAGGGCGAACATCAGCCCGGCTGAGGGGCCACCGATGCGACCGGCGTCGATCTCGACGTCCACGGGGACGTCGAGTTCGGTGACCAGCAGCACCCCGACGTAGCCCTTACCGGGCTGGTCGGGTGACTCGCCGAGCTCGACCTCGACCTGCTGTCTCCGTCGGTCGCGCAGCACCTCGAACACGACGGTCTGGCCGGGCTGCACGGCCTGGACGGCCGCAGCGGCCCCGGCGCTGTCGGTGATCGGCGCGCCGTCGGCACCCACCAGGAGGTCGTCGACCTGGAGCCGGTCGGTGACCGCATCCGCGGTGAGCGCCGCGACGCGGGCACCCTCACCGGTGAGTTCGACCCCGAGGTGGGACAGGGCGGCCACGGTGGCGTTGAGCTGACTGTCGGCCATCAGCGCGGCGTTCTGCTCGGCCACCTCGTCGGGTTCGAGGCCCGGCGGGAAGACCTGCTCACGGGCCACGACGTCGACGGCGGCCGACGCCCGCGCCCGCAGCCATTCGACCGGTCCGAGCCGGTCGTCGACCGCCACCGTGGTCAGCAGCAGCTGCCCGGCGGTCGCCTCGCCCGCCGTGTCCTCCACCTCGACCAGCGTCGCGGTGTCCTCGATCGGACCCGGTCGCATCGCGACCTCGCAGGCCGGCTGGGTGGCCAGGACCTCGCAGGGGATGTCCCCTCGCGCCAGGACGGCCGCGACCACCAGCACCAGCAGCACCGCCGCGGGGACGAGAAGCAGCCGTCGCATGCAGGGCTCCTCGGGTCCGCGCGGCACCCGGCCAGGCTACCGGCCGGTGTCGTGACCCGAGTTCGCCCCCGAGGATCAGCCGTTGCGGTGGAGGAAGGAGGGCAGCTTGCTCTCGTACAGCGGTTCCTCCGGCGAATCCGACGCTTCGGGACCCTCGTACTCGGCAGGCTCTGCGTGGGTCCAGAACTGTGGCGGTGAAGGCAGGGGTCTCGGCCCCGGGCGCGGCACGTCGTGGGGCGCGCTCGGCCCAGGAGGCTGGACCGGGGGCTGGACGGGCGGCTGCTCGACGGCCGAAGGCGCGTCCGCATAGGGAGGCGGCGCCTCCGCGTAGGGGGGCGGCGCATCCGCGTAGGGTGCCTGCGGGTGGGAGGCCGCCCCGACCTCGGTCGTCTGGTCGTCATCGACGACCACGACGCGGTAGTAGGTGTGGACCTCGGTGTGGACCTCGGTGTGCAGTTCGCGGAACAGGCGGACCTGGTCGAAGCCCGCCTCGTTGCGCAACTGCTCCGCACGGTCGATCGCCGCCTCGAGGGAGACCGTGTCTTCGAGTTGGGGCCGACCCTCAGCGTCGTAGTAGTGCACTGAGTAGCTCATCTGGGTTCCGTTTGATCGGGAGATGCGATCGGCACCGGGGAGCGCCGTGTTCGCCTCCCGTCGGCCACGACGCCCGCACGGACAAGCATTCGACGCTCACAAGTCGTTCGTAGCAGGGCATCGGCTCGGTCTGCGCCGGCGATCGTCTCGGTGCCGCCTCGGCCGGAATCAGCGCTGCTGACGGGCCCGGCGCTGACGCAGCAGCCGTCGGCTGCCGCTGACCGCAGCCAGGCCGGCGAGCCCAGCCAGAGCGGTGGCACCCAGCGCCACCGTGCCCTTGGTGGCTCGGACCCCGGCCAGGGCGAGGTAGCGACGGTGCTCCTGCGCGAAGACGTCGAGCGCGTCGCGGTTGCTGTGCCGAGGTTGCCAGCCGGTCGCGATGAGCCGGCTCGGATCGACCACGTACGGGTACATGATGTGCCGGATGAGTCCGGGTGGCTGTTCGCCGATCCCCAGCCGCCAGAGCCGCTCGGCGCTGGAGAATGCGACCTCCTCGGGGACCTCCACCGTCCGGCGTCCGACGATCGCGGTGACCTCGTCCAGCGACAGCCAACCCTCGGCGCTGACGTTGTAGACGCCGGTCAGGTGCCGGTCGAGCACGTGCACGATGGCGGCGACGACGTCATCGAGGTGGACGAACTGCAGCGGCGGCTTGTGCCCCTTGACCAGCGTGACGCGGGGCGCCTCGAACCACCGGCTGATGAAGTTCTGCACCCCGGGGCCGAGCACCGGCGCCACGCGCAGGACGGTCAGGTCCGGTCCGATGGCGGGCCCGCGGCTCGCGAGCCATTGCTCGATCTCCGCCTTGTGCTCGGCGTAGTTGAAGCCCGGGGTGCCGCGGATCGGACTCGTCTCGCTCAGCGGTACCTCGTTGTCGGGATGTGCGCCGTAGGCGGCCACCGACGACAGATACACGACGTGACCGACCCCGGCGCGGTGGGCGGCCTCGATCACGTTGCGGGTGCCTGCGACGTTGACCGAGCGCATGTGGTCCTCGTCGTGCAGGGGGTCGAGTTGGAAGGCCAGGTGCACCAGCGCATCGACCCCCTCGAGCCCCTCGGCGAGGTCGGGGTCACGCACGTCGGCCGACTGCACGACCAGCGCCGGCGCGGTCAGTCCGTCCGGAGCGAGCCGATCGATGCCGATCAGACGCTCGATGTCCTCACGTGACGCGAGCGCCGCGACGAGCCGGCGGCCGATCAGCCCGCCGACCCCGGTGATGGCGATGGTGCGCACGACCTGCCTCCCTGCCCGGCTGGTGTCCACGGTAGCTCCACCGGGCGGCGGTGGGTCGCCGCGCCGGTCCCCGGGACCGGATCCTCTGCCACGCAGCCCCGCAGCGCCGTCGGTCGGGATACGGCACGCTGGTCTCCGACCACGGAGGACGACCACGTGACCGATCATCCCCGCCCACCCGGCGACGACGACCTGCCCGACCGCGACCCCGACGAGCCGGAAGGACTCGACCCGTTCCTGGCCGGCATGCCGCCGGCGCTGCGCGGCATGTTCGAACAGCTGGGCGCGGCCGCCGGCGGCGGTGAGCCCCCCGACTTCGGGGGCGCCTTGTCGAGCCTGCAGAACCAGCTCGGGGCACTGATGGGTGCGATGTCGGGCCCGGCGCCGACCGGGCCGGTCGACTGGCGGCTGGCCGAACAGGTCGCCGCGCAGGTCGCTTCCGACGGCGACCGGGTGCCCAGCGACGAGGAACAGCTCCGCGCCCGTGACGCCGCGTCCCTCGCTGAACACTGGCTGGACGCCTCGCCGCTGCCCGCCTCGCCCGACGCTGGGCGGCTGGTGCCGGCCTCGCGAGGCCAGTGGGCCCAAGCGGCGCTGGTCGCGCTGCGACCGCTGGTTGAGCCGGTGGCTCGGGCCGCCGCCGACGGGTTGGTCGCGCTGGCCGACGAACAGTTCGGCGAGCTGACCGACGGTGGCGCCGCCGACCTGGCGGCACTCCCCGGCCTGGAGGGCCTGCCTCCCGGCTTCGAGTCGCTGCTGTCGATGCTCGCGGGCCAGGACTTCAGCGCTCTGCTCCGGCCGGCGTCCGCGGGTCTGGCCGGGCTGCAGGCCGGCCAGGTGGTCGGCCAGCTCTCCCGCCAGCTGCTCGGCCAGTACGACCTGGGCATCCCCACCGCCGCGCGGGGCGACGCCTACTACCTGGCCGTCAACGTGGCCGAGACCTTCGAGGGCTACGGGCTGGACCCGACCGAGGTTGCGATCGTGCTGGCGGTGTCCGAGGGCGCCTACCGCCGGCTCTACCACGCCGTGCCGTGGCTCGAGGCGCAGGTGCAGTCGCTGGTGGGGCGCTTCGCGGCGGGCACCGAGGTCGACGCCGACCGGCTGCACGAACTGTCCGAGGAGCTGCTGCTCGACCTCGACCCCTCGGACCCCGAGGCCCTCGAGGAGGCGATGCTCCGGGCGGCGAACTTCCGGCTGGAGCCGACCCCCGACCAGCAGCGGGTGCTGCAGCGACTGCAGGGCATCGTCAGCCTCGTCGGTGCCTGGGCCCGACACGAGGTCGCCCGAGCGGTGCGCGACCGGCTGCCCTCACTGGGCCGGATCGAGGAGGTGCTGCGCCGTCGGCGCGCGACCCGTGGGGACGGTGAGCAGCTGCTGGCCAGCCTGCTCGGCCTGGATCTCAAGCCCGCGGACGAGACCGTCGCCGAACGGTTCGTGGCCGTGGTCGAGGCCGCGCTGGGCCCCGAGGGCCTGCACCGGGCCCTGGCCCACCCCGAGAACCTCCCCGACGCCGCCGAGCTGGCCGAACCCACCCGGTGGCTGGCGCGCACCAGCGAGGACCTCGACGTCCCCGACGACGCTTCGGCGCTGTTCGCCGCGCTCGGCGACGCCCCTGTGGAGGCCTCGGCCGACGAGCGCGCCCGCGGCATCGACGAGCCGGGCGGCGCGCAGCCGGGCAACGATGCGTCTGACGACCCTGGCGATCCTGATGACCCAGACGATCCTGGCGACCCTGACGATCCTGGCGACCCTGACGCGCCCGGTTCGGGTCCGCCCGACGACTGAGGGCTCAGTCGTCCGGGTCGGACTCGGCAGCTCGGCGACCGGCGGCCTCGAGCTGCCCGGCGGCGAAGCCCTCGAGGTAGCCCCGTGCCCGTTCGGCCCGCGGGAAGCGATCGACCAGCCGCCAGAACGCCTCGGAATGGTCGGGAACTTGCAGGTGCGCGAGCTCGTGGACCAGCACGTAGTCGACCACGTAGCCGGGAGCCGCGGTGAGCCGTGCGCTGACCCGCACGGTACGGGTCGCGGGGGTACACGACCCGTGCCGCCGACGCATCCGTGTCGACCAGGTCACCACCTCGGCCCGGACCCCGTCGAGGTAGCGGTCGGCGAGTTCGTGGGCTCGGGCGGCCAGCGCGTCGTCACCGCCCTGCTGCCGGGCCCGGTCAGCCCCCGTCACCCGGCGCACGAGCCGGTTGATCAGCGCGGCCTCCTGCTCGTCGCTGAGCCCGGCCGGGAGTCGGACCACGACCCGGCCGTCCTCGAGGTTGGCGTCGGCGGAGCGTCGGCGACGCGTCGAGCGGCGCAGCTCGACCGCCGGCAGGTCCTGGCCGGCCGGCCGGTGCTCGACGTGTCCCCCGTCCATCCCGAATGCCTCCCTGCCTTCCGGCGTCCGACGTGCGACGTGCGATGATCGCACGCAGCTCTCGATCGACTCGAGCCTCCACGTCATCCACACCTTGTGGAAGACGTGTGGATCGTAACCGGCCGACCATCCGCCGTTCGCGGGCGGTTGCTCCCCCCGCACCCCGCCTGGCGCCTGCGGCCCCACACCCTGTGCACAGGGCCTCCACAGCCAATCGGACCGTCGTCCCCAACGCTTGTGGACATGCCACTCGACAGCGGCCCGTCGAGCGGCCTACGGTCGAAGACGGCTCCCGGTCCGCACGCTCCGGGGTTCGAGCTCCACGGGGAAGGGAGCTCGGGTTCCTGCGTCGGACCGGGAGCCACGGCGTGAGCCGGCGGGTTAGGCTGCCCCGCGCCTGCCCACCGAGCTGAAGGGCCCTGCCGTGGCCGATGCCAACGCCGCCGCCTTCTTCGACCTCGACCGGACCCTGATCAGCGGGTCGTCGGCCTTCTACTTCGGCGTCGCCGCCTGGCGCAACCAGATGATCCCGCTCGGCGAGTTGCTCTCCGACGGCGCCAAGGCCGTGTCCTTCAAGCTGTTCGGGGCCACCGACGAGAGCTCCGAAGCGGTCCGCGACCGCATCCTGCACGCGGTCGAAGGCGCCGAGCAGTCGGAACTGATCGCGCTCAACGAGGAGATCGTGCCGCGGATCCTCGAGCGGGTCCGGCCCGAGTCGCGCGGGCTGATCGACATGCACCACGAGGCCGGCCGAGA
>SLLJ01000096.1 GCA_007134165.1 Nitriliruptoraceae bacterium
GAGGTAGGGAGCGGAGACGAGCATGTCGCGGGTGCGCATGCGGGTCGCGAGCAGCGACTGGTGGGCGTCGCGCAGGGTGGTGTCGGTCACCAGCACGGTGTCCTGCGCCCGCAGCCAGGCGGCGAAACCGTCGGGGCCGAGCTCACGCAGCCGGTCGCGTGACCCGGGAGGTGGGGCATCGGCCTCGGGCAGCGGCGGCAGCTTCTCGGCCGGGTCGGCCAGCATCGGTGCGGGCCCGTGCGGCCGGTTGACGGTGCGCTCGGCGAGGTAGGTCGCCAGACGCTGCACCCGGTTGGCGCCTCCTGCCGCCCGCAGCAGCTCGGGGTGGTCGTCGAGGAAGCCGGTGGACAGCTTGCCAGCCAGGCGGTCGGGGTCGTCCACCAGCCCCTGCAGGAAGCGCACGTTGGTGCGTACGCCCCGGACACGGAACTCCTCCAGCGCCCGGCGCATGCGGCGGAAGGCGCTGGGCATGTCCGCGCCCCGGGCGGTGAGCTTGACCAGCATCGAGTCGAAGAACGGGCTGATCTCGCCGCCGACGTACGCGCTGCCCGCATCCAGGCGGATGCCGGCCCCGCCGGGAGAGCGGTAGGCGGAGATCCGGCCGGTGTCGGGACGGAAGCCGTGCTCAGGATCCTCGGTGGTGATCCGGGCCTGGACCGCGAAGCCGCGCACGACGATGCGCTCCTGGGCCAGGCCGAGGTCCTCGAGGGTGGCGCCGGCGGCGATGCGCAGTTGGCTGCCGACCAGGTCGACGCCGGTCACCTCCTCGGTGACGGTGTGCTCGACCTGGATGCGCGGGTTCATCTCGATGAACACCGCGCGGGCGTCGGGCTGCTCGGCGCGCTCGACGAGGAACTCCACGGTGCCCACGTTGCGGTAGCCGACCGCGCGCGCGAAGGTGACGGCGTCCCGGCACAGCCTCTCGCGCAGCAGCGGCGGGAGGTTCGGAGCGGGCGCGAGCTCGAGCACCTTCTGGTGGCGGCGCTGTAGCGAGCAGTCGCGCTCGTAGAGGTGCACCACCTCGCCGTTGGCGTCCGCGAGGATCTGGATTTCGATGTGCCGCGGGCGGGTCATCGCCTGCTCGAGGAACACCCGCGGGTCGCCGAACGCGCCCTCGGCCTCCCGGATCGCGGTGTCGACCGCGGCGGCGAGGTCCTCGGCCCGCTCGATGCGGCGCATGCCGCGTCCCCCACCGCCGGCGGCGGCCTTGACGAACACCGGGTAGCCGAGCTGTGCGGCGTAGTCGGCCGCCTCGGCCGGGTCGGTCAGCAGCGGCGAGGCCCCCAGCACCGAGATACCGGCGGCTTCGGCGGCGTCGCGCGCACGGGTCTTGCTGCCGGTGAGCTCGAGCACCTCCGGCGGCGGGCCCACGAACAGCATCCCCGCCTCACGCACGGCCCGGGAGAGCTGGGGTGACTCGGAGAGGAAGCCATAGCCGGGGTAGACGGCATCCGCGCGTGCCGCCAGTGCGGTGGTCACGATCGCCTCGACGTCGAGGTAGGCGCGCACCGGGTGGCCCGGCTCTCCGATCTGGTAGGCCTCGTCGGCCTTGATCCGGTGCAGCGAATCTCGGTCCTCGAGGGTGTGGACGGCGATGGTGCGCAGTCCGAGCTCCGTGGCGGCACGGAAGGCGCGGATCGCGATCTCACCGCGGTTGGCTACAAGGACCGAGCGCATCGAGGGTTCCGTTCGTCGGGTGCGGCGTGTCGCCGCCTCAGGGTCGACTGCGGAGCGTAGACCGGGTCGTGGTCGGTGTGCAGCCACCGACTACGGTGGTCCGGCCAGGGCAGAGCTTGACACCTCGGGAGGACGAGCGATGAGCGTGCTGGAGATGTTCCGGCTCGATGGCAGGGTGGCGATCGTGACCGGCGCTTCCTCGGGGCTCGGGGTGGCCTTCGCCCGTGCTCTGGCCGAAGCCGGCGCCGACGTCGCCCTCGCGGCGCGGCGCGCCGAGCGCCTCGAGCAGACCCGCGCGATGGTGGAGGGGCTGGGGCGCCGGGCGATCGCGGTGCCCACCGACGTCGCCGACCCCGAGGCCTGCCAGCGGCTGGTCGATACCACCGTGGCCGAACTCGGCCGCGTCGACGTGCTGGTCAACAACGCCGGCATGGGCACGGCGGTGCCGGCGACCCGGGAGACCCCCGAGCAGTTCCGGGCGGTGATCGACGTCAACCTCAACGGCTGCTACTGGATGGCCCAGGCCTGCGGGCGGGTGATGCAGCCGGGCAGCAGCATCGTCAACATCTCCAGCGTGCTCGGGCTGACCACCGCCGGGCTGCCGCAAGCCGCCTACGCCTCCTCCAAGGCCGGGCTGCTCGGGATGACCCGCGACCTCGCCCAGCAGTGGACCGGGCGCAAAGGCATCCGAGTCAACGCACTCGCGCCGGGCTTCTTCGCCTCGGAGATGACCGACCAGTACCCCGAGGGCTACCTCGACATGCTGCAGCTGCGGGTGCCCAGTGGCCGCGCCGGCGACGAGCAGGAGCTCGCGGCCGCCCTGGTGTTCCTCGCCAGCGACGCCGGCGGCTACGTGACGGGGCAGACGCTGGTGGTCGACGGTGGGGTGACGATCGCCTGACGATCGC
>SLLJ01000229.1 GCA_007134165.1 Nitriliruptoraceae bacterium
CGCCAGTTCCTGCGCGAGGTGCGCAGCGAGATGCGCAAGGTCGCCTGGCCCAACCGCAAGGAGGTCACCTCCTACACGATCGTGGTGCTCGTCACCACCTTCGTGCTGGTGATGATCGTCTGGGGCATGGACGAGGTCATCCGCCGCGCTGTCATCAACACCCTGGGGTAGCCCACGTGCCCGACGATCCCACCACCCAGCCGTCCGAGGCCGCGTCCGTCGGCCCGGCGGACCCTGCTGCCGCCACCGAGGCGCCGCCCGAGCCGTCACCCGAGCCGAGCTCGGGTGACGACCTCGACGACCTGCTCGGCCTCGCCGGCGCGCAGACCGACGAGGCTGCGGCGGTTGCCGCCGAGGACGCTGCCGCTGAAGGTGCCGCCGATGCCGAGCCGGCGCCCGACCCGCCGCCGGTCCGGCGCGGCCGACCGCGGTCACTCGCGGACGTGCGCGACCAGAAGGAGCTCGCCCGGCTGCTCGGCGACTGGTACGTGGTGCACACCTACGCCGGCTACGAGCAGCGCGTGAAGGACAACCTGCTCAGCCGGGTCGAGGCGCTCGAAGCCGATGATCGGATCTTCGAGGTGGTCATTCCCACCGAGGAGGTCACCGAGTACAAGAAAGGCAAGAAGACCATCTCGCAGAAGAAGTTCCTGCCCGGCTACGTACTCGTGCGCATGGAGATGGACGACGAGGTGTGGGGCATCGTGCGCCATACGCCGGCGGTCACCGGCTTCGTCGGCTCGCCCGGGACGCGTCCGGTGCCTCTGCCCCTGCGTGAAGTGGCCAACACCCTCAAGCTGCCCGTCGAGTACGTCGAGCAGGTCGAAGAAGAGGAAACGGCCACGCCGCGCAGCGAGAAGCACGTGGCACACATCGACCTCGAGGTCGGCGAAACGGTGCGGGTCACCGGGGGACCCTTCGCGGACTTCACCGGCACCATCGCCGAGATCAACCTCGACCAGGCCAAGCTCAAGGTGCTCGTCAGCGTCTTCGGACGTGAGACGCCGCTCGAGTTGCCCTTCGACAACGTCGCCAAGTTGTAAGGTCCGACCGCGTGCGCCCGGTGTGTCCGGGCGTCGCCATCACCGTGGGAGGCCGTCGGACACGGCCGCTGGCACCACGAGGAGACACTCCACCATGGCCAAGAAGGTCGCTGGATTCATCAAGCTGCAGATCCCCGGAGGGCAGGCCAACCCGGCCCCGCCCGTCGGTCCTGCCCTCGGGCAGCACTCCGTGAACATCATGGACTTCTGCAAGCAGTTCAACGACAAGACCTCGGGGATGCAGGGGGACATCGTCCCCGTCGAGATCACGGTCTACGAGGACCGCTCCTTCACCTTCATCATGAAGACACCGCCGGCAGCCCAGCTGCTGCTCAAGGCGGCGGGCGTGCCTTCCGGCTCGGGGACCCCCAACCTCACCAAGGTCGGATCGGTGACCCGGGAGCAGGTGCGGGAGATCGCCGAGACCAAGATGATCGACCTCAGTGCCATCGACATCGAGGGTGCGATGAAGATCATCGAGGGCACCGCCCGGTCGATGGGCATCACCGTCGAGGGCTGATCCCGGCTCCGACGACCCCTTCTGGCGTGGGAGACGACCCGACGTCGTCGCTGGGACCACGAGGAGAGCGAACGCATGGGCAAGCGAGGCAAGCGGTACCGGGCAGCAGCCGAGCGCATCGAGGCCGGGCGCCTGTACACCCCGCGGGCGGCGTTCACGCTGCTCAAGGAGATGGAGGGTGTCTCCTACGATCCAACCGTCGACTGCGCGATGCGGCTGGGGATCGACCCGCGCAAGGCTGACCAGATGATCCGCGGCGCGGTGTCGCTGCCCCACGGGATCGGCAAGAGCGTCACCCTCGCCGTGGTGGCGGCGGGGGACAAGGCCACCGAGGCCACCGAGGCCGGGGCTGACCACGTCGGTTCCGACGAGCTGGTCGCCCAGCTCGGCGACGGGTCGCTCATCGATGAACTCGACGCAGTGATCGCCACCCCGGACATGATGGGCAAGCTCGGACGGCTCGGCAAGATCCTCGGCCCCCGGGGCCTGATGCCCAACCCCAAGTCGGGCACCGTCACCATGGACGTGGGCAAGGCGGTTGCCGAGATCAAGGCCGGGCGCGTCGAGTACCGTTCGGACCGTCACGGCAACGTGCACGCCGTGCTCGGCAAGGTCTCCTTCAGCGTCGATCAACTGGTCGACAACTACGGGGCGCTCTACGAGGAGATCCTGCGCATGCGCCCCTCGGCGGCCAAGGGTCGCTATCTGCTGACCATCGCGGTGTCGACTTCGGCGGGTCCGAGCATCCGCCTGGATCCGGCACGATCACGCGTGCTCGTGGACGAGGGCTGATCCGCTACCATCGCCGCTCAGACCCAAGACCGCTGGATGCCCGCACCGATCGGGCCGAACGGTCACGGCAGCGCCAAACGGTGCTCCGTGCGTCCCGCGCAGGTTGCTCACCCCGCCCCCTGACCAGGGCGGCCCCCCGAGCCTCCCGTGCCGCGCACAGGGGGCTCGTCGTCTGTCCGCCCCCGCCGCCCCACCGCCCCACCCAACGGAGGTCGCTGTGCCCCGCCCCGACAAGGTCGCCAAGGTCGATGAGGTCCGCGAGGACCTGACCCAAGCGTCCGCGACCCTGCTCACCCACTACCGTGGCCTGACGGTCGTGGAGCTCGCCGAGCTACGCGCACGGCTGCGCGAGGCGGACGCCGAACTCAAGGTGGTGAAG
Organism: Nitriliruptoraceae bacterium; assembly: GCA_007134165.1. Classification (GTDB taxonomy): domain Bacteria; phylum Actinomycetota; class Nitriliruptoria; order Nitriliruptorales; family Nitriliruptoraceae; genus SKJO01. The sequence continues at coordinate 2,735 of SLLJ01000229.1, forward strand.
AACACCCTCACGCGCCGGGCCGCCGAGGCTGCTGGCATCGAGGGCCTCGACGACTACCTCGTCGGCCCGACGGGGCTGGTCTTCTGCCACGAGGATCCCGTGAGTCCGGCCAAGGCCATCAAGGCCTTCGCCAAGGACCACCCGGACCTGGTCATGCGGGCCGGCTTCGTCGACGGTGAGGTCATCGACGGCGACGCGGCGCTGGCCCTGGCGGAGCTCGCCAGCCGCGAGGAGCTGCTGGCCATGCTCGCAGGACTGCTCCAGGGCGCGCTGTCGGGCTTCGCTCGGCTGCTGCAGGCCCCGATCGCCGGCCAGGCGCGCGCAATGCAGGCGCTGGTCGACAAGCAGGGTGGTGCTGACCCCGAGGCCTGAGCCCGCCCGCGTCCCGATTCCCGATCCGTCCCGACCCCCCCGACCACCGGGTCCGGCGACCGCCGACCCGACGATCTCGCACCCACTGGCGCGTGTGCGCCTGCAGGAGGAACCCCGATGGCGAAGCTGACCACCGACGAGCTCATCGAGCAGTTCAAGGAGCTCACCCTGATGGAGCTCTCCGAGCTCGTCAAGAAGTTCGAGGAGACCTTCGACGTCACCGCCGCGGCACCGGTCGCGGTAGCGGCCGGTCCCGCCGCGGGCGGCGGCGAGGCCGAGGCCGAGGAGGAGAAGGACTCCTTCGACGTCGTGCTGGCCTCGGCCGGTGAGAAGAAGATCCAGGTCATCAAGGAGGTGCGTGCCCTGACCAGCCTCGGGCTCAAGGAGGCCAAGGAGTTGGTCGAGGCTGCCCCCAAGGCGGTGCTCGAGGCGGTCGCGAAGGATGCCGCCGAGGCGGCCAAGGAGAAGCTCGAGGCCGCCGGCGCCACGGTGGAGCTCGCCTGAGCGCCACGCCCCACTCCGGGTCCGCCCCACCCCGTAACCGTCCCCGGACCTGATCCGGGGACGGTTGACGCCTGCCGGTCCGGCTCCGTATACTCCGGGGCCGCCGTCTGCCCGTTGCGTACGGGCTCTTTCTCGCCCGATCCCTCCCGCTGCGCGCCGCATCGAGGTCCCCCCATCGCCTGCTCAGCCTGCGCCTGCGACGCTGGCGTGTTCGTTGTGCGCGCGGTTTGGGGACGTGGAGCGCCGACCGGGAACCGCCGCTGATTCCACCCGCAGCCCGGACGTTGCGTGCCGGGTGCTCCGACGCCCCGACCAAGGGAGGCCCCCGTTGGCTGGTACTGCCGCCCGCCAGGCCGACAACCACGACGCGCTCCACCAGCGTCTGAGCTTCGCCAAGTTGCGCGAGGCCCTACCCCTCGACCAACTCGACCTCGTCGCCATCCAGCGGCGTTCGTTCGACTGGTTGATCGATGCCGGGCTCGGGGAGATCTTCAACGAGATCTCGCCGATCGAGGACAGCCAGAACAAGATGGCGCTCACCTTCCTCAACCACCGCTTCGAACCACCGAAGTACTCGGTCGAGGAGTGCAAGGAGAAGGACTACACCTATGCCTCCCCGCTGTTCGTGACCGCGGAGTTCCTGAACAAGGACGACGGCACGATCAAGTCGCAGACCGTGTTCATGGGCGACTTCCCGGTCATGACCGAGCGCGGCACCTTCGTCATCAACGGCACCGAGCGGGTGGTGGTCTCCCAGCTGGTGCGCTCCCCGGGTGTCTACTTCGACGAGACCGTGGACAAGACCACCGGACGCAAGGTCTTCGGCTGCAAGGTGATCCCGGCGCGGGGAGCGTGGTTGGAGTTCGAGGTCGACAAGCGCGACCTGGTGGCGGTGCGGGTGGACCGCAAGCGCAAGCAGCCGATCAGCGTGTTCTACCGGGCGCTGAAGGCCTTCGAGTGGAACGGGGAACTCGGTCGTTACGAGCTCGCGCCCGGCGAGGTGCTCGCCACCCCGGTTGACGACGACGAGATTCTGCAGTTCTTCGGCGGCCGGGACTCGATCGCGCTGACCCTCGAGAAGGACAACACCGGGCGGACGCCCGGTGCGGCCCTCGAGGAGATCTACCGCAAGCTGCGTCCGGGCGAGCCACCGAACGTCGAGCAGGCGGGGCAGCTGCTGCTGAGCATGTTCTTCGCCGGCAAGAAGTACGACCTCGCGCGGGTCGGCCGCTACAAGATCTCTGGGTTGGCCGACGATGGCTCGGGGTATGTCAAGCACGGCAAGCTCACCGATGAGTGCGAGACGCTGGGCTTCGAACGCCGCGGCGAGCACGTGCTCACGGTACAGGACTGCCTGGCCACGATGAGCTACCTGGTGAAGCTGCATGCCGGTGAGCCCGACTACGACACCGACGACATCGACCACTTCGGCAACCGTCGGCTGCGCAGCGTGGGTGAGCTGATCCAGAACCAGGTGCGCATCGGACTCTCGCGCATGGAGCGGGTCGTGCGCGAGCGCATGACCACCCAGGACCTCGAGGCCATCACCCCCCAGACGCTGATCAACATCCGGCCGGTGGTTTCGGCGATCCGGGAGTTCTTCGGCACCTCGCAGCTCTCGCAGTTCATGGACCAGACCAACCCGTTGGCGGGCCTGACCCACAAGCGCCGGCTCTCGGCGCTGGGCCCGGGCGGGCTCTCCCGGGAACGCGCCGGGTTCGAGGTGCGCGACGTCCACCCGTCGCACTACGGGCGGATGTGCCCCATCGAGACCCCGGAAGGTCCCAACATCGGCCTGATCGGGTCGCTGGCGACCTACGCCCGCATCAACCAGTACGGCTTCGTCGAGACTCCCTACCGCAAGGTCGTCGACGGGCTGGTGACCGACGCGGTCGACTACCTCACCGCCGATGAGGAGGACCGCTACGTCGTCGCGCAGGCCAACGCGCCGCTCGACCAGGACACCGGCCAGTTCGTCAACGAGTTGGTGCTGGTGCGTGCCAAGGGTGGAGAGGTCCGCGAGGTCCCGCCCTCCAACGTGGACTACATGGACGTCTCGCCGCGCCAGACGGTGTCGATCTCCGCGGCGCTGATCCCCTTCCTCGAGCACGACGACGCGAACCGTGCCCTGATGGGGGCGAACATGCAGCGCCAGGCGGTACCGCTGCTACGTGCCGAGTCGCCATTGGTGGGCACGGGGGTGGAAGCCAAGTCCGCCCGTGATGCCGGTGACGTGGTGACCGCGCGCAACGCAGGGGTGGTCGTCGAGGTGGCCGCCGACCACGTCGTGGTGCGCACCGACGACGACCGCATCGACCGCTACTACCTCACGAAGTTCAAGCGCTCCAACCAGGGCAGTTGCATCAACCAGCGACCGCTGGTCACCGAAGGCGACCGCATCGAGGCCGGTGAGCCGCTGGCAGACGGTCCCTCCACCCAGAACGGCGAGCTCGCCCTCGGGCGGAACCTGCTCGTGGCCTTCATGTCCTGGGAGGGCTACAACTTTGAGGATGCCATCATCCTCTCGGAGCGGTTGGTCCGCGAGGACGTGCTGACCTCGATCCACATCGAGCAACTGGAGGTCGACGCTCGGGAGACCAAGCTCGGCCCCGAGGAGATCACCCGCGACATCCCCAACGTCTCCGACGAGGTGCTGGCCAACCTCGACGAGGAGGGCATCATCCGCATCGGGGCGGAGGTCACCCCCGGCGACGTGCTGGTGGGCAAGGTGACCCCCAAGGGGGAGACCGAGCTCACTCCCGAGGAGCGGCTGCTGCGGGCGATCTTCGGGGAGAAGGCCCGCGAGGTGCGCGACACCTCGCTCAAGGTGCCCCACGGCGATCGTGGCATCGTCATCGAGGTCCAGCGCTTCAGCCGTGCCGACGGTGATGAGCTCTCCCCGGGCGTCAACGACATGGTCCGGGTCTACATCGCCACCAAACGCAAGATCTCCGAGGGTGACAAGCTCGCCGGACGGCACGGCAACAAGGGCGTCATCTCCAAGATCCTGCCGATGGAGGACATGCCGTTCCTGGCGGACGGCACCCCGGTGGACATCGTGCTCAACCCGCTGGGCGTGCCTTCGCGGATGAACGTCGGGCAGGTGCTCGAGACCCACCTGGGCTGGGCCGCGGCCAACGGCTGGCATTTCGACACCGTCCCCGAGTGGTTCGAGGCGATCGGCTGGGACGAGCGGCATGCGGACACCGAAGGACCGGTGCGTCTGGCCACCCCGGTCTTCGACGGCTGCCGCGAAGAGGAGCTGACCGACCTGCTCGAGCACTCCCGTCCCACCGAGGAGGGGGTGCGCCTGGTCGGTCGCGACGGCAAGGCCATGGTGATCGACGGCCGGACCGGGCAGCCGTTGCAGGCGCCGGTCACGGTGGGCTACCTCTACGTGCTCAAGCTGCACCACCTCGTCGACGACAAGATCCACGCCCGGTCCACCGGCCCCTATTCGATGATCACCCAGCAGCCCCTGGGCGGCAAGGCCCAGTTCGGGGGGCAGCGGTTCGGTGAGATGGAGGTCTGGGCGCTCGAGGCCTACGGCGCCGCGCACGCCCTGCAGGAGTTGCTGACCATCAAGTCCGACGACACCCTGGGACGCGTGAAGGTCTACGAGGCGATCGTCAAGGGCGAGAACATCCCCGATCCCAGCGTCCCGGAGTCCTTCAAGGTGCTCATCAAGGAGATGCAGGCGCTCGCGCTCAACGTCGAGGTGATCGGACACAGCGGCGAACTGATCGAGATGCGCGAGTCCGAGGACGAGGCTTTCCGGGCCTCCGAGGCCCTGGGCATCGACCTTTCGCGACCCGAGCGTCCCACCGCCGACGGCTGACCGCCCGGCTGCCGTGGCGGCGCACCATCATCACCCCAAGGGCCCTTCAGGGGCCGATCAGCAGGCAGGGAGGACGTCGCAGCATGGACGTGAATGAGTTCGATCGGTTGCGCATCTCGCTGGCGGAGGCCCACCAGATCCGCATGTGGTCCAACGGCGAGGTCAAGAAGCCCGAGACCATCAACTACCGCACGCTCAAGCCGGAGAAGGACGGCCTGTTCTGCGAGAAGATCTTCGGTCCGACCCGGGACTGGGAGTGCTACTGCGGCAAGTACAAGCGGGTGCGCTTCAAGGGCATCATCTGTGAGCGCTGTGGGGTGGAGGTCACCCGTGCCAAGGTGCGCCGGGAGCGCATGGGCCACATCGAGCTCGCTGCTCCGGTCACCCACATCTGGTATCTCAAGGGGGTGCCCTCGCGCCTGGGATACCTGCTGGACATGTCGCCCAAGGATCTCGAGAAGGTCATCTACTTCGCCGCCTACGTGATCACCGCGGTGGATGAGGAGGCGCGGCACGAGGCGCTGCCCGAGCTCGAGGAGGAGCTGCGCGTCGAGAAGCAGGAGATCGAGAAGCAACTCGAGATCGATCGCTCCGAGTTGCTCGAGCAACTGCAAGCCACCCTGTCCGAGCTCGAGGCCGAAGGCGCCAAGCCCGAGGTCGTCAAGAAGGAGCGCAAGGACATCGAGAAGCAGCTCAAGGCGGTGTCGGTGCGGGCCAGCAACGACCTCGAGCACCTCGACAAGGTCATGAGTACGTTCAAGAAGCTCTCCGAGCGCCAGCTGATCCAAGAGGAGCTGGTCTACCGCGACATGCGGGACCGCTACGGGGACTTCTTCGCGGGTGGGATGGGCGCCGAGGCGGTCCGTGAGCTGCTGCGCGCGATCGACCTCGAAGCCGAGTCCGTCGAACTCAAGGCGATGATCGAGGAGTCCAAGGGCCAGAAGAAGCAGCGCGCGACCAAGCGGCTCAAGGTCGTCGAGGCGTTGCGCACCACCCGCAACCGCCCCGAGTCGATGGTGCTGGAGGCGATCCCGGTGATCCCGCCGGATCTGCGTCCGATGGTGCAGCTCGACGGCGGCCGGTTCGCGACCAGCGACCTCAACGACCTCTATCGGCGGGTGATCAACCGCAACAACCGGCTCAAGCGGCTGCTGGATCTCGGAGCTCCCGAGATCATCGTGAACAACGAGAAGCGCATGCTGCAGGAGGCCGTCGACGCGCTGTTCGACAACGGTCGGCGCGGACGGCCGGTGACCGGGCCGGGCAACCGGCCGCTGAAGTCGCTGTCGGACATGCTCAAGGGCAAGCAGGGCCGCTTCCGTCAGAACCTGCTGGGCAAGCGAGTGGACTACTCGGGTCGTTCGGTCATCGTGGTGGGTCCGCAGCTGCGCATGCATCAGTGTGGGCTGCCCAAGCAGATGGCTCTGGAGCTGTTCAAGCCCTTCGTGATGAAGCGGCTGGTCGACCAGAACTACGCCCAGAACATCAAGTCGGCCAAGCGCATGGTGGAGCGGCAGCGATCGCAGGTCTGGGACGTGCTCGAGGAGGTCATCGAGGACCATCCGGTGCTGCTCAACCGGGCTCCGACCCTGCACCGGCTGGGCATTCAGGCGTTCATGCCCACCCTGGTGGAGGGCAAGGCCATCCAGCTGCACCCGTTGGTGTGCACGGCGTTCAACGCCGACTTCGATGGCGACCAGATGGCGGTGCATCTGCCCCTGAGCGCCGAGGCGCAGGCCGAGGCGCGCGTCCTGATGCTGGCGCCGCACAACATCCTGTCGCCGGCCACGGGCCGCCCGATCGCCTCACCGACCCAGGACATGGTGCTGGGTATCTACTGGTTGACCTACAGCGAGGCCGACACCGCCGTGGACCGGTCGTTGGCCGGACTGCCCGCGTTCGCCGACATGGGTGAGCTCGAGCGGGCGGTGGACGAGGGCCACGTCGGCGTTCAGGACGCCGTCGTGTTTCGTTTGCGCGGCAAGCAGCTCGCGCCGGCCGACCGGCCGGCGGCCTACCGCGACGACGACGAGGCCTGGGAGCAGGTCCGAGCGCAGGGAAGTCCGGTCAGGATCGTGACCACGCCGGGTCGGGCGATGTTCAACGAGCCTCTGCCCGCGGACTTCGCCTACGTCAACGACGTGGTGACCAAGAAGACGGCCGGCGACATCGTCAACCAGATCTCGGATGACTTCCCGCGCTGGCAGACCATCGAGGTGCTCGACGCGATCAAGGATCTCGGCTACCGCAACGCCACCCGGGCCGGGGTGACGGTGGCCATCTCCGACGTCGAGACCCCGCGGGCCAAGGCCGAGGTGCTGGCCGGCTCCGAGGCCCGTGCGGTCAAGATCGAGAAGCAGTTCACCCGCGGGGTGATCACCGACTCGGAGCGCAAGCAGGAACTGATCGAGATCTGGACCGAGGCGACCTCCCGGGTCGCCGAGGCGATGGAGGAGAACTTCCGGGCCACCAACCCCTTCTTCATGATGGCCAACTCCGGGGCCCGCGGCAACATGACCCAGCTGCGGCAGATCGCCGCGATGCGTGGGCTGGTCGCCAACCCCAAGGGCGAAATCATCCCGCGCCCCATCAAGTCCAACTTCCGCGAGGGCCTGTCGGTGCTGGAGTACTTCATCTCCACGCACGGGGCCCGCAAGGGGCTAGCGGACACCGCCCTGCGCACCGCCGACTCGGGCTACCTGACTCGCCGGCTGGTCGACGTCTCCCAGGACCTGATCGTGCGCGACACCGACTGCGGTTCGCGCGGCGGGGTGCAGGTCGAGGTCGGTCTGCACGACTCACAGTCGCTCTACGGGCGGGTACTGGCCCGTGACGTGCTGATCCCGGGCACCGAGCAGCTGCTGCTC
>SLLJ01000407.1 GCA_007134165.1 Nitriliruptoraceae bacterium
CCGCGAGCTCGTCGTCCTCGGCGCCACCGCGCAGCAGCACGCGCAGGTCGTGGCCACGAGCCGCGAACAGGCAGGTGAACAGTTCACCGACGGCTGAGAGCCGTGCCCGCGTGCAGGTCCGGCAGAAGGGACGGGTCACGCTGGCGATCACCCCGACCTCGCCGGCACCGTCGAGGTAGCGGTAGCGCTCGGCCACCTCGCCCGGCTTGACCGGATCGACCGGGACGATCGGCCAACGGGCATGCAGTTTCGCCACCACTTCGTCGGCGGGCACGACCCGGTCGCGGACCCAGCCGTTGGTGGTGCCCACGTCCATGTACTCGATGAAGCGCACGATGACGCCGGTCCGGCGGCCCCATTCGGCCAGTTCAGGGAGCTGATCTTCGTTGACCCCCCGCTGCAGGACCGTGTTGACCTTGATCGGGTCCAGCCCGGCATCCCGGGCCGCCTCGATACCGGCGAACACGGCGGCGACCGGCTGGGCGGTGTCGGCCATGGCCCGGAAGGTGGCGTCGTCCAAGGCGTCGAGGCTGATGGTGATCCGGCGCAGCCCGGCGTCGGCCAACGACCGGGCGAACCGGGGAAGCAGCACCCCGTTGGTCGTGAGCGCCAGATCTTCGAGGCCGGGTACGTCCGCCAGCATCGACACCAGGTCGGGCAGGTCCCGGCGCAGCAGAGGTTCCCCACCGGTCAGCCGCACCTTGGTGACCCCCAGCGTCGCGAACACCCGCAGCAACCGGGTGAGTTCCTCGAAGCGCAGCAGTTCGTCGCGGTCGAGGAACGCATGATCGGGCCCGAACACCTCCCGCGGCATGCAGTAGCGGCACCGCAGGTTGCAGCGGTCGGTCAACGAGACCCTGAGGTCTTCGATCGGCCGCCCGAGGCGGTCGGTCAGGCGCGGGGTGGGGGCAGGCGTTGGGGAGGTCACGGCAGGGGAAGGTAGCGCGCTGCCGACCGGGAGTCCCGTGCCGGTCCCCTCCGCACAGATCGGAGCATCGACCACGGTGAACTAGCCTGACCGACAGTCGTGGTCGGAGGTGCAGGTGCAGGTCGAGGTCCGGGTGTTCGGGGGGCTCACCGAGCGCGTTGGTGGCCCCAGGGTCACGCTCGTGCTGCCCGACAACGCCACGGTCGCCGATCTGCGCCCGGCGGTCGCCGCCGAGCACCCGGCGATCGCACCACTGCTGGGCAGCGCCGTCGTCGCGGTCGACCTCGAGGTGGTGGGCGACGAGCACCCGCTCGCGGGGGCGCACGAGATCGCGCTGCTGCCCCCGGTGGCCGGTGGCTCATCCGACCGCTCGCCGCCAGCCTCGGCGACCCAGCCGGCACCGATCCTGCTCACCGGCCTGCGCGATACCACGCTGGCGGTCGAGCCGACGCTGACCGCGATCCGGACCCCGCAGACCGGCGCCACTGCCGTCTTCCTCGGCACCGTGCGCGATCACACGCCCGAGGTCGGTGGGGTCGTCGGCCTGGACTACACAGCCTACGAGGCGATGGCCGAACGGGTGCTCGCCACGCTCGCCGAGACCATCGTCGTCGATCACCCGCGGATCCAGGGGCTCGCGCTGCTGCACGCAATCGGCGCGCTGCCCGTGGGTGCACCCACGATCCTGATCGCCTGCACCGCGGCGCACCGGCAGCCGGCCTTCGCGGCCTGCGAGGACGCCCTGGAACGCGTCAAGGAGCAGGTGCCGGTGTTCAAGCGCGAGCGCTACGAAGACGGCACCCATCACTGGGTGGGCCTGCCGGGACCTGCGGGGCTTGATCCAGATGATCGTCCGACACCCGGGGCACCGAGCCACGATCGGGGAGCCTCGCCGTGAGCGGACCACCCCTCTGGGAACGCATCCTGCACGACCTCGAATCGCGCATTGCCTCGGGGGAGATCGTGGACCGGTTCCCCACCGACCGGGAACTGGTCGAACGCTACGGCGTGAGCCGGCACACCGTGCGCGAGGCCGTACAGCGGCTGCACGCCCGTGGTCTGGTGGAGCGTCACCGCGGCCGCGGAAGCTTCGTTCGCCCGGACCAGGTCCGCCAGCCGGTCGGAACGCTCTACAGCCTGTACCGCGCGGTGGAGAACGCCGGCCTCGAACAACGTTCGGAGGTGCTTGAGCTCGACGAGCGCCAGGACACCATCGCCGCGACCCGGCTCGAACTGCCAGCGGGCAGTCCTCTGCTGTACCTGCAACGCATCCGCTACGCCGGGGAGGAGCCGCTGGCCATCGACGCGGTGTGGATGCCGGCCGCGGAGACCCGTGCGCTGTTGGGCGTCGACTGGGGGCGCACCGCGCTGTACGACGAGCTCGCCGAGCGCTGCGGCATCCGCCTCACGGCGGCCGACGAGCTGATCGAACCATCACTGCCCGACGAGCAGTCACGCGCCCTGCTCAACCTCGACGACGACGAGGCACTGTTCCGCATCCAGCGCTGCGGGCGGGTCGAGGGCCGACGTTTCGAGTGGCGGGTCGCACTGGTCCGGGGACGACGGTTCGCCTTCACCTCCTCGTGGGATCGCGTCCGCGAGGTGGGGCCGGTGGGGTTCGCCGCCCGCGCCACGCCCTGAACCGC
>SLLJ01000443.1 GCA_007134165.1 Nitriliruptoraceae bacterium
CACGCGGATCCCGCGATGAGGGCCTACCTGCTGTGGCCCGACCGCCCCGCGCAACTCGACGAAGACGCGGACCGTCCGACCGCCGCGCTCGACGAGCAGCGGCTCACCGACCTCGGGTTGACCGATGTGGTGGCGGCAATGGCCCGCGGGGACCGGCTGGTGGCCGAGGTGTCGACCAGACTGCTGCTCGACGGCGTGACCGACCTCGAGGTCATCGCCCACCGGCAGGCCGCAATGCGCGACGCGATCGCCCACCCGCAGGTGGTGCGAACCCTGTCGGACCTCGCCGAGGAGGGCATCGCCCTCGAACGCGAGGTGTACTCCGGGCTCGTGGGCCGTCCCAGCAGTCTGCTGCAACGATCCGTGCACGTCATCGAACGCAGCCTCGGGGTGCTCAGACAGCTGCACCGGCTCGCCGACCGCCACACAGGTGCGCTGCGGTCAGCGGCACTTGGCGGGCTGCTCGACCTGCTGCGCCGTGAGCTTGCCGACGACCACCTCGACGTGCTCGCCGGACACCTCGAGCGTCTCCGGCTGCCGGCCGGGGCTCCGGTCGGCGTGCAGGTGGGCGCCGGCGGCCGGCTGATCGGCCACACCCTGCGTGAGCCGCCGCTGCGGGCACCGACCCTGCGCCGTCTGCTGCCCGGGACACGCAGCAGCGCCGCGGTGGAGCTCGCCGACTACGACGACGCCGGCGCACGGGCGCTGGCCGAAATGCGCGAGCAGGCCCTGACCCCGATCGCCGAGGTCGTCACCCAGGCCAGCACCGACATCGTCGCGCTGCTCGGGCATCTGCGCCGCGAGCTGGCGCTGTACCTCGGCGGCATCAACCTGCACGATCGGCTGACCGAGCTCGGCCTGCCGGTCTGCTTCCCGACTCCAGCCCCGCTGCACGACGGGTCACTGGCTGCGTCGGACCTGGTCGATGTCGGGCTGGCGCTGCGCACCGGCGAGCCCGTGGTCGGCAACGACTTCGACCCTGGTCCGTCCCCGCTGGTGCTGGTGACGGGCGCCAACCAGGGCGGCAAGTCGACCTTTCTGCGCTCGGTGGGCCTGGCCCAGACGATGATGCAGGCGGGGCTGTTCGTGGCAGCCCGGTCATGGCGCTCGGCCGTGGCGACCCATGTCTTCGTGCATGCGCAGCGCGACGAGGACCCGACCCTGCGCCACGGCCGGCTCGACGCCGAACTCGCGGAGCTCAGCCGCATCGTCGACCACCTGCGGCCCGGCGACCTGCTGCTGTGCAACGAGTCCTTCGGCGCAACCAACGAGCGCGAGGGGTCGCTGCTCGCCCACGAGGTGCTCACCGCGTTCGTCGACGCCGGGGTGCGGGTGGTGTTCGTGACCCACCTGTCGGACCTGGCCAGCACCCTGTACCGGGAGCCGGGTGGGCGGGTGCACGTGCTGAGAGCCGAGCGTGTCGCGCACGGCGAGCGGACCTTCCGCATGCGACCGGGTGTGCCGGAGCCGACCGCCTACGGCACCGACCTCTACGCCGAGGTGTTCGGTGACGTGGACCGGTGAGCGCCCACCGGTCGCACATCCGCCAGCCACAGCTGCACCGGGGCGCGGCCCGCCACCTCAACGTCCAGGACCCCGCCGTGGCGCCAGCGCCACGGCGCGTGGAGTTCACACCGATCGAGCGCGGACAGCTCGACGTCGAGGTAGTCCCGGCTCCACAGCCCGCCGCGCGGCGGCTCGAGCCGCAGCTCACCGTCGGCGCTCAGCCGCAGGTCCGCGAGCGCTTCGGCGTCGAATTCGGGCACCGCAAGCCCGCCGGTGGGGCCGGCGGATGCTCCCACCGCCCGGAACCGCAGGGTGTCCCCATCGAGCCAGGCGTAGCCGGGCGTGGCATCCACCCGCCAGACCCACCGGGCGAGACTGCCGTGACCGCGGCGGGTGAGCAACGCCGCCACGGCATCGGGCCGCGGCGCGTGGGCGGCGGGTGGTGGATCGACCAGACGCGCCCGGGCCCACCCCGGCAGCAGCCACCGGGGTGGGAGGAGCACGAGGACCACCGTGGGCAGCGCGTACAGGGTCAGGTACAGCACCGCACCGAGTACCCCGCCGTCGCCGAGTTCGAACCCGGCCTGACGCAGCAGAGCCCACGAGCCACCGGCCAGCAGCGGGCCGAGCAGCACCAGCAGCGGCAGCGGCCAGGCCAGCAGGGTCCAGCGTCCCGGACGACCAAGCCACCACCGGAACCGGCCCTGCCAGACCACCCACACGTAGACGACCAGGCCGACCAGCGCCGTGAGCACCAGCGGGTCGAGGAGCAGCAGCGCGGTCATCGTGGTCGTGCCTCCCACTCGTCCCTGAGGGCAGGGTACGCCGACACCGGTTCCCCGGGTTGTGCGTGCGTCAGCGCTACGGTCCTGCGGGTGGTCGGCTGACCGGCCGGCCGCTGAGTTCATCTTGCCCGCAGGTGGCCATGCTGTTCCCGACGGTGCGCTTCGCGATCTTCCTGGCGATCGTGCTGCCATTGGCCTGGTGGCTGGCGCCTGGCCCGGGCCGCCCCGCCTGGCGCTGGAAACTGCTGCTGTTGGGGGCCAGTTACGTGTTCTA
>SLLJ01000173.1 GCA_007134165.1 Nitriliruptoraceae bacterium
CTCAGCCCCGACGGGTGGGCAGTCGGCGCTCGAGCACCCCGAGCAGGTCGGCGACGAACGCCGGCGCGTCGGGTGCAGGCAGCCCGGCGATGGTCACGCGCACCCCCGGGTCGGCGACGATGCGGAAGGGCTCGCCGGCCTGCACGGCCCAGCCACGGGCGAGCAGACCCTGCGCCACCGGCACCTCCTCGACGACGGGGATCCACACGTTGAGCCCGGTGGTCCCCGTGGCGTCGATGCCGGCCTGATCGAGCGCGGCGAGCAGCGCCGAGCGCCGCCCGGCGTAGGCCGACGCCGCAGCCGCCAGCGCCCCGGTGTCGCGGGCCCGGCGCCAGGCGTCGGCGGCCAGTGCCTGCAGCAGGCGGCTGGTCCAGCCCGGACCGAGCCGCTGGCGGGCTTCGAGCGCGGCGATGGTGTCGGGGTCCCCGGCCACCACCGCAAGGCGCAGGTCGGGGCCGATGGCCTTGGCCAGCGAGCGCACCGAGACCCACCGGGGGCGGCCGATCGTGAGGCTGGCCAGGGGGACCTCGGCCAGCGGCGCGAGGTGGTCGTCCTCGATCACGACCACCTCGGCGTGCTCGTCGAGCAGCGCGCGCAGCGTCACGGCGCGCTCGGGGGTGATCGCGGCCCCGGTGGGGTTCTGGGCCCGGGGCACGATGATCGCGGCCTCGACCCCGGTGTCCAGCGCGGCGGCCAGTGACTCGGGCACAGGTCCGGCGTCGTCGAGGGCGACGGGCACCGGCTCGAGGCCCATCGTGCGGACCAGGTCCAGCGAGCCGACGTAGCCGGGGTCCTCGACGACGACGCGGTCCCCGGGTCGGCAGTGCTCGAGCAGCACGCGCTCAATCCCGTCGAGCCCACCGCCGGTGACGGCGAGGTGGCTCGGGTCGAGGCCCTCCTCGGACAGCTGCGCGCGGGCGAGCTCGGTGAGCTCGGCCACGGTGGTCCGCCCCCCGTAGCCGACGGGTTCGGACACCCGTCCGCCCCCGGCGGGCGGGGTCGTGGGCAGCAGGTCGGGGTCGGGGTTGCCGCTGGCCAGGTCGCGGCATCCCGGCGGCAGGGTCGGCTCGAGACGTGGGTCGGGGGAGCGGCGGTGGGCGACCACGGTGCGGGCGCGGTCGTGGCTGACCACCGCCCCGCGCTGACGCAGGTCGCGGTAGGCGCTGGCGACGGTCCCCGGCGACAGACCGAGCTCGGTGGCCAGCGCCCGGACCGACGGCAGCCGGTCGCCGGGCGCGAGTGTCCCCCGGGCGATCCCGCGCTCGACCGACCGGCGCAGCGAGGCTGCGTCGTGCCCTCGGATCTGGTAACGTGATCCGTACTGTACCGGTTCAGTAGTCATAACTGTACTATAACACATGGCGAGAGGGTGCCATGAGCTCGAACGCCCTGCCACTGGTGCGCGGGGTCTCGCGGGGGGTCTGGCGGGTGATGTCACCCGCGATCGGATCGGTCCGGACGGCCCAGCGCACCCGGGTGCTCACCCTCGCCGCGCTCGGCGTCGTCTACGTGGTGTGGGGCTCGTCGTACCTCGCGATCGAGGTCGCACTGGGCGTGCTGCCCCCGTTCCTGCTGCTCGCGGCGCGATTCGCGGTCGCCGGTACGGTGCTGCTGGCCTTCACCCACCGCCGCGGACGTCCGGTGGATGCGCCCGCGCTGAGCTGGCGGTGCGTCGGTCAGGCCGCGGCCAACGGCGGGCTGCTGCTGGGGCTCGGGACCGGGCTGGTCGTGCTGGCCCAGACCCGGCTGTCCTCGGGGCTGACGGCGCTGCTGGCGGCCAGCGTGCCCTTGTGGCTGGCGCTGCTGGCCCGCGGCATGCTCGGCGAGCGGCTGTCGGGGCGCGCCTGGGTCGGGGTGCTGGTCGGGCTGCTCGGTGTCGGGCTGCTGGTCGACCCGCGGGGGGGTGGCACGCTGACCGGGATGCTGCTGGTGCTCGTCGGGTCGCTGGCCTGGGCCTACGGGTCGGTGCGTGGCCGGCAGACCCGGGTGCGCCAGCCGCCGCTGGTGGCGGCCAGCTTGGAGATGCTGGCCGCCGCGGTGCTCTTCCTCGGCGTCGGCCTGGCGGTGGGTGAGGCCTCGCAGCTGCAGCTGGGCTCGGTCGACGCCGCCGGCTGGCTCGCCTTGGCCTACCTCACCTTCGCCGGCTCGCTGGTCGGGTTCACCGCCTACCGCTGGCTGCTGCTGCACGCGCGCACGGCCCTGGTCGGATCGTTCGCCTACGTCAACCCCGTGGTCGCGGTCGGCCTCGGCTGGCTGGTGCTGGGCGAGCGCTTCGGCGCCCGGGTGCTGCTGGCCGGTGGCCTGGTGGTGGTCGCGGTGCTCCTGCTGGTCACCGGGCGTCCGGGCCAGCCGATCCCGGCCCAGATCAGCTCCGGTGGCGACGTGTTCGTCGGCACCCGGCGCTGGCACCGGGTGCGTCACCGGCTCGGGCGCCTGCCGGGTGTCGCGCGGCTCTACGTCGACCCGCATGCCCCGCAGTACCGTGACGTGGGCTACCCGCAGTCCGCCGAGGTGGTGCCGGCCGAACGCTGAGCGCGCGACCCGGCCGCCACCCGCCAGCAGGA
>SLLJ01000426.1 GCA_007134165.1 Nitriliruptoraceae bacterium
CTGTCGGCGCCCATGGGTCGGGTGGAGGCGGCGGTAACCGAGTTGCAGATGTCCTTCCGGCACGCCGAGATCCGGGTGGGTACGCCGGGTAGTCCAGCGTGGAGGATGTGGCGTACGGAGCCGGTCATGGGCGAACGGGTGGGTACGCCACGTCGCTCGGCGGTGGCCGTGGTCCGTGCCTGGTTCCTCGGTGGGGTCCTGCATGGAGGCCGCCGTCACGTCGGCGGGGTGGTCGATGGGCAGGCCGGTCGATGGGCAGGCCGGTCGACGAATCGGCCCGAGCTCGGTGACGACCGATGCCCCGGCCGTTCGGGAGGGGTGGGTCGCTCGCTTCATCTGGTTCGGCGTGTGTATGTTGGTAGCGAACGGTCGATCGTTCCGGCCGCCACGGTCTGCGGCCGCCGCGCTCCTCGTGCGTATCGGGGGCGCCGCGACGGGGCCGAGGGCCAGCCAGACCCGGGCCCGACGTCACCCCCTCGACCCTCACCGCCAGCCGGGCACGTCAGCGACGGCCGCGGGTGACCGACCGGCCCTCGTCAAGGCCGCCGCAGACGACGCCCACGCTTCCTGGGGGGATGATCACATGTCACGTCATGACCAGCGACACGGCGCCGATCAGGGATCAGTGACCGGCCAGTCCTCCGGTCTCGATCCGCAGCCCGGTGCCGATCAGCACGCCGCAGCCGGGGGCACCGACCAGCCGTCGACCGACGGCGCCGACATCGCTGCGTCGGTTGGGGCCGGTCCCACCGCCCGCGGCGGGCAACCTCGACGTCGTCGCGGGTTCGGACGTCGCCTCCTGCGTGTCGTCGGGTGGGGTGTTGCCGGGGTCGCCGGGGTGCTCGTGGTCGCGGTCGGGGTGACCGCCGTGCTCGACGCGGTGGATCGCCGGCGGATCACCGCGCCCGGTGAGCTCGTGGAGCTCGCTGATGGTCGCCGCCTGCACGTCGAGGTGACGCCGGGTCCGGACGGTGGCGTGCAGGACACGACCGACGTCCGGCCCACGGTCGTGCTCGAGGCCGGCAGCGGCGGGTTCGGCGCGACCATGGCCTGGCTGCGCCAGGAGCTCGCCGAGCACACCACCGTGGTGGCCTACGACCGCGCCGGCTACGGCTTCAGCGACCCCGCCGACCGACCGGTAGCGGCGGCCGCGGTCGTCGCGGACCTGCACGAGGCGCTCGGCGTGCTGGGGATCGAAGGTCCACTCGTGCTGGTGGGTCACAGCCTCGGTGGAGGCTACGTGCGGGCGTTCGCCGCCGAGCACCCCGACCGGGTCGCCGGCCTGGTGCTGCTCGACCCGGTGCACGAGCAGCAGCTCGAGCGGCTGCCGGGCTCGTCCGCCGAGCAACTCGAGGAGGCCCAGCAGCAGCTGGCCGTGGCTCCGATGTTGGCACGGCTCGGGGTCTTCCGGCTGGTCGACCCGCAGGCCGAGATCGTCGCCGCCCTGCCAGATGAGGCCGGTGCGCAGCACCGGGCCCGGTCGGTCACCGCCGCTGGGATGCGGGCGTACGGCCAGGAGGTCGCAGTGCTTCCCGACCTGCTCGCCGAGGTCGGCCGGAGTGATCCGCCGGGCGGCTCCGAAGGCGCGTACGGCGGGGTCCCGGTGCGGGTGCTCAGCGCCTCCGAGCCGGGCGAGGGCGAGACCCGTGAGGCCCGTGAGGTGATGGACGAACTCCACCGTGAGTTGGCCGAGCGCTCACCGGCAGCAAGCCATGGATTCATCGAGGGCTCCGACCACCTCAGCATGGTGGTCGACGCCGGTCACGCCCGCACGGTCGCGACGGTCGTCGCCGACCTGCTCGACGAGGTGGCCGGGTCGGAACCGGCTGAGGCCGCCGACTGAGCCAAGGCAGGGTGACCGTGGGCTGAGGGGTGTGGTCACCAGTGGCGGGCACCTCGACGTAGGCTGCCCGTCATGAGCAGCCGCGGGTCACCCCCCGCACCCGCCGATGGGACCGGTGAGCCGGTCCGGGTCGTCATCGTGCCTGGTGCGGATGCGGCGCTCGCCGCACGGCTCCTGCCGCTGCTCAGCGACGTCGAACGGGCACGGGCGGCCGGGATCCGTGCCGGTGGGGTCCGGATCGACTTCGTGGTGGCCCGCGCGGTGCTCCGCGATGAGCTCGGCCGGGTGCTCGGCTGTGACCCCGCCGAGGTCCCGGTCGGGGCCACCTCGACCGGCAAGCCGGTGCTATCCGGCGGCGTCGGGCCTGAACTCGGGGTGACCCACACCGACGGACTTGTGCTGGTCGCCTGGCATCCGGTGCTGCCGGTGGGCATCGACGCCGAACGGTCGGATCGTGCTGTGGACAGGGCGCTGGTCGACCGGGTCAGCACCGCCGCGGAGCGCGCGGCGCTGGCCGCGCTGCCGGCGTCGTCGCGGCCATCGGGACGACTGCGCCTGTGGGTGCGCAAAGAGGCGGTCGCCAAAGCCGACGGCCGGGGACTGGCACTGCCGCTGGCGGGCATCGAGGTGCTCGGCGGGCAGCCGCTGGCGGTGGATGCGCCCGCGCCGCAACCGCTGTGCGTCGAGCTCAGGGCCGGGACGAAGGCCGCGGGA
>SLLJ01000310.1 GCA_007134165.1 Nitriliruptoraceae bacterium
GCCATGTGGATCGCGCCCTGCTCGTGGCGGACGAGCACGTGCGTGAAGCCCGCCTCGATCATCGGGTCGTAGGCCGGGAGGATCGCGCCGCCGGGGTAGCCGAAGACGACGTCGACACCCAGGGCCTCCAGGCTCTTCATCACTGCCTGTGCGCCGGTTATCTCCATGGAACTGGCTCCCCTCGGGACGGGTGAATGATGGGTGGTGCGCCCTGTTCGGTGCTGCGGGTGGGCCGCGGACAGACCCGCTTGCCGGCCCTCTCACGAGAGAACCTCCCGGGGTTCGGGAGGTTCGCGCGTGCTCGGGCGAGCACGCGCTAGGGAACGACGACGAGCAGGCGACGGAGCACGCCGATGGGGCGCGGCCGCTGCCTGCTCTGGTTCCGAAGCACGAGCTCTCCGTCTGGTGGCGGGGATTGGGTCGTGGACCGGCTCCCCTGCTGCGGGCAGGATAGTGACGGCTGCGAGCCCGGAGGTCAAGTCCCACCTGCGAGCGCGCACGGATCAGCTCTCGTCGGCGAGCACCTTGCGGGTGGCCGCGACGATTCCCGCCGCGTCCAGACCGAGCTCGCTGAGGATGCGGTCGGGCTTGCCTTGCGGGTGGTAACCGTCGGGCACGCCCAGCCGCAGCAGCGGCGGGGTGTGGCGCACCCCGGCCCGCTCGGTCAGCCGGTCGGCGAGCTCCGCACCGGCCCCACCACCCACCAGCCCGTTCTCCACGGTGACGACCAGCGGCGCGGCAGCGGCCGCATCCAGCAGCACCGGGTCGACCGGCCGCACGCTGCGCACGTCCCACACGGCCGCGTCAATGTCGTGCTCGGCGAGCATCTCAGCGGCCTGCAGCGCAGCCAGGGCCCGGTCACCGACACCGAGCAGGCACACCTGCGACCCGGTGCGCAGCTGGCGCGCACCGAGTCCGGTGGTGATGCTCGCTGGGTCCACACCGAGTGCGGAGGCCGGGATCGCCGAACCCTTGGGGAAGCGGATCGACACCGGGCCCTCGAGGTCGGCCGCCGTGCGCAGCATGACGCGCAGGTCCTCGGCGCACGAGGGGGCGAGCACGGTCATCGCCGGGATGCGCAGGCACAGCCCGAGGTCGAGGATGCCGTGGTGGCTCGGTCCGTCATCGCCGGTGATCCCGGCACGGTCCAGAACGAACACGACGTGCTCGTCGTGCAGGCCGACATCCAGGTTGGCCTGGTCGAAGGCGCGGCTGAAGAACGTCGAGTACACCGCGACCACCGGCAGCCGGCCGCTGGCGGACAGCCCGGCGGCGGCGGTCACCGCGTGCTGCTCGGCGATGCCCACGTCCAGCACCCGCTCGGGGTACCGGGCCGCCAGCGGCAGCAGACCGGTCGAGCCGGGCATTGCCGCGGTGATCGCCAGCAGCGGCGGGCGCTCCTCCGCGAGCTCGAGCAGCGCCTCGCTGAACACGTGCGTCCAGCTCAACTGGGCCTGGGAGCGAGAGCGCCCGGTGGCGACGTCGAATGCCGACGTGTCATGAAGCTTCTTCTCGGGGTCGGTCTCCGCCGGTCCGTAGCCCTTGCCCTTCTGGGTCAGCACGTGCACGAGGACGGGAGTATCGAGCCGCTCGGCGGTGATCAGCGCATGTTCGAGCCGCGCGATGTCGTGACCGTCGTAGGGGCCGAGGTAGCGCACCCCGAGCGCCTCGACGAAGGCCTGCAGGGCGGGGGCCTCGGAGACCGCAGCCTTGACGGCCTCCACCCCCGCGCCAGCCAGCCGCTCGACCATGGGCAGGCGGGTGAGCACCCGGTCGAGGCGTCCCCGCCAGCTGCGATAGCGCGGGTCGGTTCGCAGGTCGGCAACCCGCTCCGAGAGCCGGCTGACCGTCTCCGCGTACGACCGTCCGTTGTCGTTGAGCACGATGATGGCGGGCGACTCGTGGTGCCCGAGGTTGTTGAGCGCCTCGTAGGCCATGCCACCGGTCAGCGCCCCGTCCCCGAGCACCGCCACGATCCGCCGGCGCTGCTCGGGTGGCAGATCAGCCTGGGCCCGGGCCAGCCCGAACGCCCACGACAGCGAGGTCGACGCGTGGCTGTTCTCGACCAGGTCGTGGGCGGATTCGTGCCGGCTGGGGTAGCCCGACAGGCCACCGGCCTGGCGCAGGGTGCCGAAGCGGCCCGACCGACCGGTCAGCATCTTGTGCACGTAGGCCTGGTGGCCGGTGTCCCAGATCAGCACGTCGTCGGGCGAGTCGAACACCCGGTGCAGTGCGATCGTGAGCTCGACCACTCCGAGGTTGGAGCCCAGATGCCCGCCGACCTCGGCAACCGAGGCGACGATGGCCTCACGCAGTTCGTGGGCGAGCAGGTCGAGTTGCTCGGCGGGTACGGCCTTGACGTC
This sequence comes from Nitriliruptoraceae bacterium, assembly GCA_007134165.1. Classification (GTDB taxonomy): domain Bacteria; phylum Actinomycetota; class Nitriliruptoria; order Nitriliruptorales; family Nitriliruptoraceae; genus SKJO01. The sequence continues at coordinate 2,364 of SLLJ01000310.1, forward strand.
GGCGGGTGAGCGGATCGACTCGAGCACCACGTCGCGCTCCTCGCTGCGGGGCTGCCGGGTGACGGCCGACGATCGTAGGCGATGGCTTGCGCCGATGACGGCGGCCACTGCTGTCGTTCGGGGCCGACCGACCCGTTGGGTCGGAGTGTTTCCCAGGCGTCGCGAGTAGTCGCTGTCCGCATGCAGTGTAGCACTTAGCGTCATCGTCCGCCTGGATGGAGGTCGATGGGGGCGGCGCTCCGTCCCCGGAACGCCGGGGCGGTCGTCGGGGGCCGCGACACCGAATCCGGCTGCGCCTCAGTCCAGGATCGCCGCGCGCAGCAGTTCGTTGGTCTTGCGCGGGTCGGCCTGCCCCCGGGTGGCCTTCATGACCTGCCCCACCAGCGCACCGATGGCCTTGTCGTTGCCGCCCCGAACCGTCGCGACGGTACCGGGGTTGTCGGCCACGACCTGGGCCACGATGCGCGTGAGCTCACCCTCATCGGAGACCTGCTCGAGTCCCTCCTCCTGTGCCAGTTGCCGGGGCCCGCGCGCACCCCGCTCGTCGAGCAGAGCCATGAGCACCTGCTTGGCCAGCTTGGTCGACAGCGTGCCCTCGGTCAGCAGCGCGTCGAGTTCGGCGAGGTGCGCTCCGGTCAGCCCACAGTCGGCCAGCGCCACGCCGCTGCTGGCCACGTGGCCGGTGACGTCCCCGGTGAGCCAGTTGGCCGCCCGTGACGCGTCGGCACCGGCCGCCAGCGCCGCATCGAGCACCTCGAGCGACCCCCCGGCGACCACGGTGACCGCCTGGGTCGCAGACAGTCCGGCAGCCACCAGCCGGGCCCGCGCGGCCGCGGGAAGCTCGGGCAGGCGGGCCCGGATCGCCTCGATGCGCTCGGGGGCGGAGACCACCGCCACCAGGTCGGGGTCGGGGAAGTAGCGGTAGTCGGTCACCGACTCCTTGACCCGCAGCGTCTCGGTCACCCCGCGGCCCTCGTCCCAGTGGCGGGTCTCGAGCCGGATCTCCCCACCGTCGGTGAGCACCGTGACCTGCCGCCTGGCCTCGTAGGCGATCGCGCGTCCGAGCGACCGCACCGAGTTGAGGTTCTTGATCTCGCACCGGGTGCCGAGCGGCGCCCCGAGCCGGCGCACCGACACGTTGGCGTCGCAACGGATCGAGCCCTCCTCCATCCGTGCGTCGGACACCCCGGTCGCCCGCACGATGGCCTGCAGTTCGCGCAGGTAGGCCTGGGCGGTCTCCGGGTCGCGGATGTCGGGGTCGGAGACGATCTCGAGCAGCGGGATCCCGCACCGGTTGTAGTCGATCAGCGAACGGTCCGCGCCGTGCAGCCGCCCGGTGTCGCCCACGTGCAGCGACTTCCCGGTGTCCTCCTCCATGTGCAGACGCTCGATGCCCACCCGCCGGGTCACGAGCCGCCCGTCCGCCTGTTCGACCTCGACCTCGAGGTGTCCGTCGTGCACCAGTGGGACGTCGTACTGGCTGATCTGGTAGTTCTTGGCCAGGTCGGGGTAGAAGTAGTTCTTGCGGTGGAACCAGCAGCGCGGCTCGATCTCACCGTTGAGGGCCAGCCCGAGCAGGGTGGCGTCCTCGATGGCGCGGTCGTTGACCACCGGCAGCGCGCCGGGCTGCCCGGTGCACACCGGGCAGACGTTGGTGTTGGGCTCGTCACCGAAGGCCGTCGAGCAGCCGCACCACATCTTGGTGGTGGTCGACAACTCGACGTGGACCTCGAGCCCGACCACCAACTCCCAGCCCTCAGCCAGCAGCGCCGTGCTCGTCATCGTCCCACCTCCACGGCGCGTGGCCCGGTGGGCCGCGGCACGAAGCCCAGGTCCTGCTCGAAGGCCCAGGCGACCCGGAACATCAGGTCGTCGCGCAGCAGCGGGGCCATGATCTGCAGCCCGACGGGCAGCGCGGTGTCGGAGTCGTCGGGGGCGGGGGCAAGCCCCGCCGGCAGCGACAGCGCGGGGATGCCCGCCAGCGAGGCGGGCACGGTCGCGACGTCGTTCAGGTACATCGCGAGCGGATCCGCGGTCTTGGTCCCGAGCCCGAAGGCCACCGCCGGCGAGGTGGGGCTGACCAGCACATCCGCCGACCGGAACGCCGCCCGGAAGTCCTCGGCGATCAGCGTGCGCACCTTGCTGGCCTGCAGGTAGTAGGCGTCGAAGTACCCCGAGGACAGCGCGTGGGTGCCGATCATGATGCGGCGCTTGACCTCCGGCCCGAAGCCAGCCGCACGCGTGGCGGCGTTCATCTGCTCGGCGGTCGGCGCATCCACCCGCAGGCCGTAGCGCACCCCGTCGAAGCGCGCGAGGTTGGACGACGCCTCAGAGGGGGCCACGAGGTAGTAGGCCGGCAGCCCGTAGGGCGCGTGGGGTAGCGACACCTCGACCACGGTGGCCCCGAGCCGCTCGAAGCGCTCGAGTGCCGCGGCGAAGGCGGCCGCGACCCCCGGCTCGTAGCCCTCGCCCTGCAGTTCGGTGACCACGCCGATGCGCAGGCCCTGAACGCCGTCACGCAGGTGGGCGGTGAGGTCGGGCACCGGGTCGGGCACCGAGGTCGAGTCGCGCGGATCGTGGGCCTGGATCACCGCCTGCAGGCGAGCGGCGTCCTCCACCGTGCGGGCGAAGGGCCCGGCCTGGTCCAGCGACGAGGCAAAGGCCACCAGCCCGTAGCGCGACACGGTGCCGTAGGTGGGCTTGGCGCCCACCAACCCGGTCAGCGCCGCCGGCTGGCGGATCGAGCCGCCGGTGTCGGTGCCGATCGCCAGCGGCGCGAGCAGCCCGGCGACCGCGGTTGCCGACCCGCCCGAGGAGCCGCCCGGCACGCGGTCGAGATCCCAGGGGTTGCGGCTGGGTCCGTAGGCCGAGTTCTCGGTGGACGAACCCATCGCGACCTCGTCCATGTTGGTCTTGCCGAGCACCACCACATCCGCCCGGCGCAGGTGCTGACTGACGGTCGCGTCGTAGGGCGGAACCCAGCCCTCGAGGATCCGTGAACCGCAGGTGGTGGGCACTCCCCGCAGGGTCAGCACGTCCTTGAGCGCCAGCGGTACCCCGGCCAGGGGACCGAGCGGCTCACCGGCGGCCCGGCGGATGTCGATGTCGTCGGCATGCGCCCGAGCGGCCTCAGCGGTGACGGCGAGGAAGGCGTGCGTGTGCTCGGCGCCGAGCTCGTCGGCCGGCGCGGCGGCCCAGACCGGGCCGTCGGCCACCACCCCGTCGATCTCGGCGATGCGGGCCAGGTGCGCGTCGACGACCTCCCGGGCCGAGACCTCGCCGGCGGTGAGCCGGGCGACGAGCGTGCCCGCGTCGAGCTGGGTGAGCGCCGTCATCTCAGCCCTCCTCGGCCACGATCCGGGGCACGGCGAAGCGGTCCTGCTCGACCGCCGGGGCAGCAGCGAGCACGTCCTGGCGCGGCAGCGACGCGCGGCGCTCATCGGGTCGTACCACGTTGGCCAGCGCGAAGGGGTGCACGGTGGGCTCGACCTCGTCGGCGGCGACCTCACCGACCTGCTCGGCGTAGCCGAGGATGTCCGTCAACTGCGGCGCGAGCGCGGCGACCTCCTCGTCGGTCAGGGCGAGACGGGCGAGGCGCGCGACGTGGCGAACCTCGGCTTCGGACAGGGCCACCCTGGGCCTCCTCGCAGCGGGACATGTCGGCGACAGCGGCACCTGCGCAGGCTAGCGACCGGGCCGCACTGCGCGGCCGGTCGGCGTGTGGACAGGGCGTCGGCGCCCACACCGCGACTGGCCACCCCATCCTGCATGGCCCGGCCACGACCCTGGAGGCGCCATGTCCCTGCCAACCACCCGCGTGCTGGTCCTCAGCGCCGAGTTGTTCGAGGACAGCGAACTGCTCTACCCGATGCTGCGACTCGACGAGGAGGGGGCCGAGGTCGTGCTCGCCACGCCCGAGGGCGCGCCGATCACCGGCAAGCGCGGCCACGGTCCCGTGGCGGCCGACGCCTCGTTCGAGCAGGTCGCGGCCGACGATTTCGACGCCGTGGTGGTGCCGGGTGGCTTCGCCCCCGATGCGGTGCGCCGCTCCCCCGCCGCGCTGGACCTGGTGCGTGCCTTCGACCTGGCCGGCAAGCCGGTGGCGATCATCTGCCACGCCGGTTGGGTGCCGATCTCGGCCGGGATCGTCGCCGGACGGCGAGCCACCAGCTACCACGCCATCCGCGACGACCTGGTCAATGCGGGCGTCGAGTGGGTCGACGAACCGGTGGTGGTCGATGGCACGCTGATCTCGGCTCGCCACCCCGGCGACCTCGGTCCGTGGATGAAGGCGCTGATCGCGGCCCTGGCGTTGCGCTGAGCGACGCTGCGCGCCCCGGGTCAGCCGCCGGCCGCGTCCTGGGTCAGCCGCTGGCCGCGTCCGGGGCGCGCTGCTCGGCCTCGCGGGCCTGGCTGGCCGCCTTGGCGGCGATCATGTCGGCCTCTTCGACCGGGTCCGGGCGCACGAAGGCGAGGTGCAACCCGACCCACTGGGTCTTGGAGATGGGGTAGTAGAGCACCGGGATGACCGCGTTGATCACCAGCCCGCCGATCAGCAGTCCGGTCCAGGGCACGTCGGGCCAGGTGAGCAGCATCCCGGCCACGAAGAAGACGCCGAACAGCGCCTCGGTGACGCAGATGTTGGCGATCATGGCGCCGAGCCAGTAGCCCTCCTCACGCTCGAAGAGGTAGCCGCAGGACGGGCAGCGCTCGTGCAACGTGCCGTACGACGCGAAGACCCCGTTGGCGCCGCAGTGCGCACAGCGCCCGAAGGCCCCACGCAGGATCGTTCGCATCCGGTACGACACCCGGTCCTCCTCGTCCGCGCCCGGCCGGGCGCCCCGGTCATTCTGCCACGCCGCACGGGTGGACGGATACCCCACGCCGAGTTATGGTCGAGGTGACCCCAACTGCGAGGAGGGTCACGTGCACCGCCTGCAGGCCGAGGTGGCGAGCACCGCGCTGCTGACCGACCACTACGAGCTGACGATGCTCGACGCCGCCCTGCGTGACGGCACCGCCGCACGCGAATGCGTGTTCGAGGTGTTCGGGCGCCGGCTACCGACCGGCCGGCGTTACGGGGTGCTCGCCGGCCTCGGGCGGCTCATCGAGGCCCTCGCACGCTTCCGGTTCGACGACGCCACCCTGGCCTACCTCGACGACCATGCCGTGGTCTCGGCACCGACCCTCGAGTGGCTGGCCGGCTACCGCTTCCGGGGCCAGCTCATCGCCTACCGTGAGGGCGAGCTGTACTTCCCCGAGTCCCCCGTGGTCACCGTGCGCGGCGGCTTCGCCGAGGCGGTGGTCCTCGAGACGCTGGCGCTCTCGGTGCTCAACTACGACAGCGCGGTCGCCAGCGCCGCCGCCCGCATGGTCCAGGCCGCCGAGGGCCGGCCACTGCTGGAGTTCGGCAGCCGCCGCGCCCACGAGCAGGCCGCCCCGGCCGCCGCCCGGGCCGCCTACGTCGCCGGGTTCGCGGCGACCTCCAACCTCGAGGCCGGCCGCCGCTACGGCATCCCGACCCGGGGCACCTCGGCGCACGCGTTCACCCTGGTGCACGACGACGAGCCGGCGGCGTTCCGCGCCCAGGTCGACGCGCTCGGCGTCTCCACCACCCTGCTGGTGGACACCTACGACACCTTCGAGGGGCTGCGCCGGGCCATCGAGGCCGGCGGACCGCAGCTCGGCGCGGTCCGCATCGACTCGGGCCAGCTCGGTCCGGACGCCGCCCATGCCCGCCGCGAGCTCGACGCCGCCGGGATGCACGACACCCGCATCGTGCTGTCGGGCAACCTCGACGAGTACAAGCTGGCCGCGCTGGGTGACTGCCCGGCGGACGCGTTCGGCGTGGGCACCTCGCTGGTGACCGGGTCGGGCGCCCCTACGGCCGAGTTCGTCTACAAACTCGTCGCCCGCCGACGCCGCCCCGACGGACCGCTCGAGGCCGTCTCCAAGTCCGGCGGAGTCAAGGCCACCGTCGGCGGACAGAAGACCGCCTGGCGCCGCCTGCGGGAGGGCCGGGCGCAGGCCGAAGTGCTGCGCACCGCGGACGGCTCGGCGCCCGACGGCCAGGCCCGGAAACTGCAGGTCACCGTGCTCGATGCCGGCGAGCTGCGCCACGACCCCGACCTCGACACCATCCGTGCCCACCACCGGGCCGCAATCGACGAGCTACCCGCGGCTGCCCGACGTCTCGATCCGCCCGGCGAGGACGAGGACGACGCCGCCATCCCCACCCTGCACGATCTCGCCACGACCTGATCCAGGAGCCATCGACATGCCCCAGGACTACACCCCGAGCACCGCGCTGATCGTCGTCGACGTCCAGAACGACTTCGCCGACCCCGACGGCGGACTCTACGTCGAAGGCGGCGAGCAGGTCGTGCCCGTCGTCAACGCCGAGGTGGCTGCCGCCCAGGAGGCTGGCGCGCCGGTGCTCTACACCCAGGACTGGCACCCGCCGTCCACCCCACACTTCGCCAAGGACGGCGGCAGTTGGCCGGTGCACTGCGTGCGCGACACGTGGGGCGCCGAGCTGCACCCCGACCTCGAGGTGGCACCCGACGCGCCGGTGGTGCGCAAGGGCGTGGACGGCGGCGACGGCTACTCGGGGTTCTCGGTGCGCGACCCGGTCAGCGGCGAGGAGTCGGCCACCGAACTCGGCCGCCTGCTCGACGAGGCCGGAGCCGAGCGGCTGGTGGTCACCGGCTTGGCCGGTGACGTGTGCGTCAAGGCCACCGCGCTCGACGGCGTGGAGTTGGGCTACCCGGTGGTCGTGCCGGAGGCGGCCACCCGCTTCGTCGAGCTCGAGGAGGGCGACGCCGAGCGCGCCCTCGGTGAGCTGCGGGCCGCCGGGGTGGAGGTGGTCCCGGCGTGAGCGCTGCGACGTCGATCTGCGCGGTCGCGGTCGACGTCGCGCTGCTCACCGTCCGCGATCAGCGCCTGCACCTGCTGCTGGTCGAGCCCGACGACCCGGTGCTGGCCGGCCTGCTCGCGCTGCCCGGCCGACGGGTGCGCGACGACGAGGGACTCGACGACGCCGCCCACCGCGCGCTCGGTGAGCTGGCCGGGCTGCAGGCCCCCGACGCGCACCTCGAGCAACTGCGCACCTACGGCGAGGTGTCCCGCGACCCGCGCGCGCGAGTGGTCTCGGTCGCCTACCTCGCGCTGACCCCGACCGCGCGGGCCGCGCCGACCCACCCCGGTGCGGGCTTCCTCGACGTCGCCGCGCTCGACGCACCCGGTGCGCCACGCCTGGCCTACGACCACGGACGCATCGTGCCCGACGCCATCGAGCGGGCGCGGGCCAAGCTGGAGTACACCGCGCTGGCGACCGCCTTCGTCACCGAGCCGTTCACCCTGGCGGAGCTGCGCGGGGTGTACGAGGCGGTGTGGGGGGTGGCACTGGACCCCGCCAACTTCCGCCGCAAGGTGATGGGCGCGGCCGGGTTCGTGCTGCCGGTGTCCGGGACCGCGCCGCCCGGCCGGGGCGGGGGCCGACCGGCCCGCCGCTACCGGCGCGGACCGGCGCAGCGCCTGCACCCGCCGATGCTTCGCCCGGAGCGCTGAGCCGCGATCAGATGGCCTGCTCGCCGGTCCGGCGCACCAGGCGCGTCGCGGGCCAGGCGCCGACCACCGTCGCCCCGGCCTGCGGGGCGGGCCGTGATGGGCCGGAGCGCTCCAGGTGGGCGTGCGCCGCCGCCTGGTCGTACGCGGGCCAGCAGCGCCAGTCGTCGTCCACCACCTGCACCCGCGCCGCCGGGCCCGGCAGGTAGGCCAGGCCCGGGCGGAGCCACCAGCTGCCTGCCACCTCGACGTCCCCGACGACCCCGAGCCGGTAGGTCCCCGGCGGCGGATCGGTACCACCCGGCGGC